>CAZKNK010000013.1:0-40895 GCA_964554195.1 uncultured Staphylococcus sp. | reverse complement strand
AAGTACATATCGCAGAACTGCCGGTCATTTTTTTGTGCTATTTTTTAATTACATAGTAATTATACTGCCGAAGTGAGGGTTTGTTAAATTTTTAGGAAAGATATTTATGTTTTGCTGAAAAAATCTTTGGAGTAAATATCTCAATCAACAAATGCATGGAATGGAGGAGCTGCATTATTGATTGCAAGACAGCATATAGACGTGATTTTAATAATATATTGTGAAGTCTGTAATGTAGATTTTTAAATCAAATAATTTGAAATTGTTGTAAACTTCAAAAATTTACTGTACCTTTGCAATACAAATAAAGGAGTGGTGCTCGAGTGGCTGAAGAGGCACGCCTGGAAAGCGTGTAACCGGCAAAACCGGTTCCCGAGTTCGAATCTCGGTCACTCCGCAAAAAAATGGACGGAGTCCTTTTTTAAGGACAACCGAGATGAGAACGAGCAGAGTTCGTCATCGCCTTCAGGCGCTTTGCCCTGCAAAGAATCTCGGTCACTCCGCAAAATTACCTCAGAGAAGGGATGCCGTTTCCGACATTCCTTTTATACTTGTTGTATCGACTATGAATGTGTACTGCTAATGATTGCATATCCAAGATCCAACAGAACCGTCGCTACATTCAGAAAGAATTTGGGGTGACGGGACTAACTCTTTTCGGATCTGTGGCTCGGGGGGAGAATGATGCGGATAGCGATGTGGATCTCTTGGTGGAGATGCCTCCCAAATTTTATGCTTTAAGTTCGCTAAAACAATTCCTTGAAAATTTGCTTCAATCTTCAGTGGATCTAGTCCATCGCCATTCACGAATGAATCCTCGTTTTCTAAATGAAATCTCCCGAGATGGAATCACAATACTCTGATTCCGCTAAGCGTCGTGCACGCCAGACTCTTGTTTCAATTAAAGAAACAATTCAACAGTTGATTGATTGGAATAAAAATGTAAAGAGTGTTGATGACTTCGTTTTCACTCAAACTGGAATGCAATTATTGGCTGCTGATGCAATGTTAATCTCCGCCATAGGAGAGGGAATCAATACAATCCGTGCAAAAATTCCCGATTTTCTCGAAATCAATTTTCCTGAAATACCTTGGAGGGAAATAGTCGGGATGCGCAATCATATCGTTCACGGTTATTTCGATCTCAATGCCGATATTGTCTTTGATGTGATTAAAAACGATATTCCTCCACTACTTCCAATAATCAAAGAAGCAATTATATTATTGGGAAATTCAAACTAACGAAACTTCGTTTGAAATTCGTCTCCGATATGGTCTTTGAGCATTGTGTTGAGATTGATTTTTTCTTTGTCAGACATCTGTGTGACGATTGTTGCGATCCAAATTAATAGTTAAATCGAATCAAATAGTATTTTGAATGAGTAATCCAATCGTTTTGATGCTTCTTTCGGGATTGGTGTTTTGTCAACTTTTATGTGGTTGCACTACAACTGAAAACAAGGTGATGGATGAACTTGAGGCAAGTTTGCAGGTAATTGCTGATTCAGCTCCCGGAAAGGTGGGAATAGCTTTTATTTCTGATGGAGGAGATACTATTTTGATTAACAACAATGATCGTTACCCTCTGATGAGTGTTTTCAAGCTTCATCAGGCTATAGCGGTGTGCAATTATATGGAACATCATAATGTTTCCGCTGATTCAACTTTTAATATCAGTCGAAGTGCACTCAATTCATCAACTTGGTCACCTATGCTGATGGATTATACAGGTGATACGATTTCAATTAGTTTTCGGGGTTTAATGCGTTATGCTTTGGTTCAAAGTGATAATAACGCAAGTAATTATATGTTTGATCATCTTTTATTAATCAGCGCCGTGGATTCAGTTGTCAGTAATATTATTCCTCGTGAGGAATTTAAACTTACATATACTGAGGCTGAGATGCAGCAGCAACATGCGAGAGCGTATGATAATTATTCCACACCAATTGGAGCTGCGATGCTTATTGACAGGCTTTATACTGATTCCACACTTTTTTGTTCGGATAATATGAAATTTCTGTGTGATTTTTTGGAGGAATGTGTGACCGGCGCGGACCGGATTTCAGCTCCGTTAATTGGTAGAAGTGGTGTGATTGTCGGACACAAAACGGGTTCCGGTTATCGTGATGGTGACATATTGGTTGCTCACAACGACGTAGCGTTCGTCAGATTACCTGACAATAAACATTACACGCTTTCGGTTTTCATTAAGGACTTTACAGGTACGGAAGCGGAGGCGTCGGCCATAATCGCTCAAATATCCGCAGCGGTTTATGAGAGAGTGTGTTCCGTGTCGGATTGAGTGTGGTGACTGATATGGCTCAGGAAAGGGGAGACAGGAGATGAGATTGTTTTAGTTGTGTTTGTTTTGCTTTTTGTTTGATTGGGATTTCTGATTGGATGGGTCGGGATATTTGGCGGATATTTCGACTATGAACGTCTTGCGTCCCGAGGGGGTCAGATTGACGGTGATTTTGCCTTTTCCGTCGGGGATAGTCATGTAGTAGCAACGACGGCCCTTGTTGTCGTAAACCTGATATGATGATGCTTTCGGACGGAGTTCGCGAATAATCTTCGCGAACTTGCTGTGATATGTCATGTCAGGATCGTTAAATTCGATGTAACGGTTCTGTGAAATGAGTGTTTTGGTCTCGGGATCACGTTTCTCGGTGAAGTAGGCCGTTTTAATGAGGTCCTCTTTAAGCTCGAGTTCGTTGGCAACACGGTTAAGCTCATCGACAGGCGAGGCTGCCACGGCCGTGAGAATCGTGAACGACATGATGATAAGAGCAAACAATCGGTTCATTCTGATGTGGTTAAATGGTTGGACAAAGTGGAGTAGGTGTAGGAGTCGGGAGCTGATTTGCGGAGATGGTCAAGAAAAAGCTGCTCGGGAAGCGGAAGCGGATCCGGAGGGAGTGGCTTGTCATGACCGGTACGTGACTGAATCATGGCGATTTCGGGGAGGACAACGTCAGGGTCAGTGTATTTCACACCGTCGCGGATGAGATAGCAGACCGTGTAGGCCCCCTCGCTGTCAGAGTCAGTATCTGAATCGGCGCCATTTCTTGTCAGGAAGAATGTGCCGAGTGATATGATTATGGCAATCATAGCGGCGATGGATGCGATGCGCAACAAGCGGAAACGGCGTGGATTGCGTCGCACGGGAGCCGGTTCGGTAAGTCCGGATGCAAACCATTCCATCATCCGTCGCATCGGCTTGAGAGAAGGGTCGAGGTCGGGACGTGAAAACTGCTTATATAGCCATCTTTCCTGCTCGAGGGTGGTTTTGCCGTCGAGAAAGAGGTCAATGACATGCTTGATTTTCTGCTGGTCGGTCATAGGAAGATAAGGATAGAGAAGTTCATTGTGTATGGTTCATGAAGATGTCTCTGACAGTGTGTCTGGCTCGTGAGAGGTTGACTCTGACAGCATTCGGTGTTGTGCCTGTGACGGCAGCAATCTCGCTGATTTCGAGTCCGTCTATATGGCGCATTCTCATCACGGCCTGCTGAAGCGGAGGGAGCTGTGACAGGAGCCGGTCGGCGGCCAGAGAGGCTTCGGTTTCGATGATAGCCTCCATTGCCGACTGCTCAGCCGGGTCGGTTGCCTCATAGAATCCGATGTCTACTCTGGTGACGCGCTCTGTGCGGAGCAGGTCGATACACCGGTTTCGAGCCACCGTGACAGCCATAGCGTCGACGGAGCGGATCGTGTCGAGACGGTCACGGATACCCCATAGCTTGACAAGAGTTTCCTGGACGATGTCATCGGCAGTTTCGGCGCGAGGACCGTCACCCAGCATAGCCGATATTTCGGCTACCAACCGGGGACGAAGCCTTAAGGCGAGCTGCTGGAATTCTTTCAGATCCATTTCTGCCTATAGGACGTAAAAATGTCCCCGAACATTACATCCGGGGACAGATTTTTTTGACCGACCGGGTCAGAGAGTGCGATATTCGCGTGAATAACGGAGCATCTGGGGGATATAATCCTCGTCGTATGACACTTCCACATCTATCATCTGACCGTTTTCATCGGTGACAGGAGTGTAGACGGGATTGACGAAGCCCTTGTAAGGAGCAATGTTGAGTCCGGCGTAGCGGTCAAGAACTTCTTTGTGGAGTTCGGGGTCAACCTTTACGGCATAGGTCTCGACAAGGTCGCGTCCCGCTTCATAGTCGCCCTCGCTCTTTATGCGTTGGATTTCGCCGAGGAGTTGACCGAAGAGATTGCGGAGCGCCTCGTAGTCATTGATTTTGACGAATGTCTTTCCATCTTTTTTCACGAGTTCAATGACGTTGTCGGCTTTACCTTTCTCGAAAGCCCACATCGAGATGAGCTGACGGTTACGCATGTGGGCTTCTTCCACATCCTTGCCCGGCTCGATGCGCATGAGCTGCGTCATCATTCCGTTGAGAATATATTTGTAATATTCAGCCTTATAAGCGTCAGGATTGTCGAGCAAGCCGAGTTCGAGCAGTTTGGGGTCGGCCAGATAATAGAGAGCGAAAAGGTCGGCGCGAGCTTCCTCCAGTGTGGAGCCATAGGCCTTGAGAGTGTCAGGATCCACTCCCGGAAGCAGACGACCCGATGCGTGGCCGAGACACTCATGGAGGTCGGTGTGGAGATTGTCAGTGATGAACAGATACTTATCCATCAGATCGGAAGTCTCTTTGTCAATGACAAATTCCTCGTTGAATCCGTTGCCGTGTGATGCAGCGTCGTAGGCCTGGGTGATGTTTTCGAGAGTTACGGATTTTGAGCCGTGGGCCGCACGTATCCAGTTTGCGTTGGGGAGGTTGATGCCTATAGGGGTTGCGGGATAGGAGTCGCCGGCGAGGATGGCAGCCGTAATTACTTTGGCCGACACACCTTTCACCTTATCCTTGCGGAAGCGGGGATCGACGGGAGAGTGGTCCTCGAACCACTGGGCGTTGCCCGAAATCACCTCTGTGCGGTGGCTTGCCTCCTGATTCTTGAAATTAACGATTGATTCCCATGAACCGGTCATGCCGAGCGGGTCACCGTAGCTTTCAATGAATCCATTGATGAAGTCAACCTGTGAAGCGGTGTCCTCGGTCCATGCGATGGAGTATTCGTCAAACGCCTTGAGGTCGCCCGTGGTGTAAAATTCCACGAGTTTCTCAATCACTGCGCGTTGATTGTCATTTTCGGCATATTCCTTTGCCTTGTTCAGATTATCCACAATGCGGGTGATGGCAGGTGAGTAGAGGCCGCCAATCTTGTAGGGCTGCTCGGTGACTTTGCCGTCGATTTTGGTGATTCGGGTGTTGAGACCCCATGACACGGGAGTGGCGTCGGTGGTGTCCTTCAGCGCATTATAATAGTTCTCCACTTCGGCCTGTGTCACGCCCTCGTAGAGATTGTTTGCAGAAGTGAGAATCAGGTCGGCACCTTCAGCCTGATTAACGCGCTTGGGCATTACGGTCGGGTCGAAGATGACGGTGAGGAGCGTTTCGGTATCAGCCGGACGCTCGGCCATCTTGTTGATTTCCTTTTCAAGGAACTCGCGAGAGAACTCCGGCGTGAACTTGTCCATCGAATAGTGATGATGGATGCCGTTGGCAAACCAGATTTGCTTCATATACTTTTCAAAAGCCTTGAAGTCAGCGCTGTTGCGGTCACCGTCATAGTTGGTGTAGACATTCTCAAGCAGCGAGCGGATGGCCAGATTATACTTTCCGTTCTGATCCCAGAGGATGTCACGCCCTGCGAGGGCAGCCTCGGTCAGATAGTAGATGAACATGCGCTGGCGCGGGGTCAGCTTCTCGAAATCGGGAACCTGATAGCGAAGCACCTCGATGTCGGCGAAACGGTCAACGGTGTAATCAAAATCGTCGGCCGGGGTCTCCTGACGGGTGGCGCAGGAGGTGGTGATCATGAGTGCGCTCATTGTTCCGGTGATAAGGTTGAGTAGTTTCATTGTTATGTTACGTGAAAAAAATTAATTACGGGGTTATTCCACACTCAAGACCAGTCCTTTGAGATATTCCCCTTCAGGGTGATAGATATTAACGGGATGATCCATCGGCTGGGTGAGCTGAGCAAGAATCCTGACGCGGCGGCGGGTGCGGGCGGCGGCAGTGAATACGGCTACTCTGAACTGCTCCTTAGTGATGGCCTGTGAGCAGGAGAAAGTGAACAAGACACCTCCGGGGGCAATCTTTGCTATGGCCGCTTCATTAAGACGCCGATAGCCAATCATGGCATTGCGGATGGCACTGCGGTGTTTGGCAAAAGCGGGCGGGTCAAGGACTATGAGGTCATATTCATTTTTTTTCATCTCCTGAAGAAACTTGAAGGCATCCACGGCGTGACTTCTGTGACGAGTGTCACCGTGGAAGTTCAGCTCCACATTGGCGTCGGTCAGTGTAATTGCTTTGGCCGATGAGTCGACCGAGGTGACCGATTCGGCACCGCCGGCAAGAGCGTAGACAGAAAAACCGCCTGTGTAACAGAACATGTTCAGCACCCTTGCTCCGCTGCTGAGACGCCGGAGCAACGCGCGGTTTTCGCGTTGATCCACAAAGAATCCGGTTTTCTGCCCTTTGAGCCAGTCCACATGGAATTTCAATCCGTTTTCCACCGTTACGTCGGTGTCAAAGCTGCCTATGATATAGTCGTTGACCGGGTCAAGGCTTGCCTTGAAAGGGAGGGTGGTTTCAGACTTATAATACACGTTTCGGATTCCGGCTTCCGGGAGCCGGGTGAGTTCTGATGCGATAATGTCACGGACAAAGTGCATTCCGGGGCTGTGAGCCTGAAGCACGGCTGTATGACCGTAGACATCCACCACGCATCCGGGCAGAAAATCACCTTCGCCGTGAACAAGGCGGAAAGTGGAATTGTCCGGTCGCACCACACCGATGCGTTGCCTGAGTCGCCATGCTTCAGACAGGCGTCGGGCAAAAAAGTCTTTGTCGACCGCTGTATCAGTGTCAGATAGGATTCTGACGGCAATCGAGCCGGCCTCGTAGTGTCCTACCCCCATGAAGCGGCCATCGGCTGTAACCACTCTGACGCAGTCACCCTCCTGAATGGAGTCAGGTTTGGAGTGGATAGCGCCGGAGAACACCCAGGGATGAAAGCGGTCGAGCGATTCCTCCTTGCCGCGTTTCAATATGATGGTTTCCATAATTTATGCTGATGAAATTGAACTGTGATACCGGTTAGTGGATTAAGGAGCGAATAAAACGGACAACATCGTTGCCGTTGGCATAGACAAGGAGCAGAAGCAGAAACGCCATTCCAACATACTGCGCCCCGATGAGAAATTTCTCCGACGGCTTGCGACCGGTGATGATTTCATAGAATAGAAACATTATGTGGCCGCCGTCGAGTCCCGGAATGGGGAGAATGTTCATAAACGCCAAAGCAACTGACAGAAATGCAGTGATCTGCCAGAAACTGAGCCAGTTCCATTTCTCGGGGAACATGTTGCCGATAGCACCGAATCCGCCAATGCTCTGCGCACCCTCGGCTGAAAAGAGGTGTTTCATCGAACCGACATAGTTTGTCAGCGTCGAGGTGCCTATCTCCCATCCGCGGGGAATGGATTCAAACATTCCGTAGCGTACAGTGACGGCGGGATAAACGTCGACGAGCTGACGGAGCTGAAAACCGAGCTTGCCAAACTCATTAGGGGTGACGGGAACCGTCATTTCATGTCCCTGGCGGATGATATGCAGCTGCACCTCACGTCCGGCAGCTGCCAGGAGGGCCGGAGTCAGTTCGGTGAATGTGGGAGTAGCCACGGTGTCAACCGCTACAATCCGGTCACCCTCTTGCAGTCCCGCTTTCACGGCAGCCTCGCCCGGAACGAGCCGGTCAATGACCACAGGCAGACGATATGTGAGAAACCACTTGTCCTTTTCGATGCGGAACACCATGTCGTCAGGCATGGCGATTGCCACGGTGTCTTTCCGGTTGCGGATCACCCTGACGGTGTCGGCTTCGGCCATGCGCAGCATGAAGTCACCCTGCGAGGCATCAAGGAGCCGTCCGTCGGCAGCATAGGGTATGTCACCGTTACGGAATCCCACCTCCTGCGCAGCCGGCGAGAAGTCAAAGCCCTCGGCAGCCGATTCAAAGGGGATATATTTGTCGCCCCAGTGGAAAGCAATACCGGCGTAGATGGCTATGGCGAGGAGGAAGTTGAAAAGCACCCCACCAAACATCACAAGCAGGCGCTTCCATGCCGCTTTGCTTCTGAACTCCCATTCCTTTGGCGGAAGGGCCATCTGTGCGGTGTCCATTGACTCGTCAATCATGCCAGCAATCTTGCAGTAGCCTCCGAGCGGAAGCCATCCAATGCCGTATTCGGTGTGTTTCCAGAATCTAACGGGAGCCGATTCAGTTTTCTCCTGCTCATATTCGGAGTCGTAGCGGGCAGCTTTAGCAGCCAGACAAGCTCGGTAGATATCCTCGGCCTCCTTAAGTTCGGCTCTCAGGGATGTCAGCGAGGCTTCCAGATCAGAGTTGTCGGTCTTTTTACGCGGCGATCCAAACAGCAGTCTGGAAATTTTTGACAGAAAGCTGTCATCTTCGCCTTTGATCTTCTTCTCAAGAGCGGCAACCTGTTCATGCAGAGTCATATATTTCCGCTCGGCCTCTTCAAGCGCCTCATCTTCGTGATATTCGGCTTCAGCGTCGGCCGACGAGAACTTAATCCGTGACAGAGACCCGATGCGCCGTCCGGGCTTCCACTTGAAAAGCGAGCGTCCGGGATTGAAAAACATGTAGAATTTCTCAACCTTGATGCCGAAGAGTCGGGCAAAGAGAAAATGTCCGAACTCATGGATTATGACAAGGAAAGCGAGAGCGACAATCAGCTGCAACGCTTTCATCAGAAATGATTCCAAATCTATAAACTATTAATTGTTAGTGGATATGAGAGATAATTTCACGTGCTGCCATGCGCGACTCATGGTCGGTGGCCATGTAGTCGGAAAGCGTCGGGGCGCTGATGCGCTCCACCCGGTCAAGCACTTCGCTGATCACCGGATAGAAGTCGGTGAATCGGATTTCGCCTTTGAGGAATGCGCTGACGGCCACCTCATTTGCGGCGTTGATGATGCAGGCCGTGTTTCCACCCTCACTCAATGCTATGTGAGCGAATCCGAGACACGGAAACTTCTTCACACTCGGGCGGCTGAACGTGAGCCGGCTGTAGTCGTTGAGTGTGAGATGGGGCTGCGGAGCGGGGAGGCGTACACTGTCGGCGAGCGCGTAGGCAATGGGCAGCCGCATGTCGGGCAGTCCGAGCTGAGCCTTGACAGCGCCGTCGGTAAACTGCACCATGGAATGGACAATGGCTTGCGGATGAACCACGGCTGAAATCCGTTCAGGCGTGACGTTAAAGAGCCACCGAGCCTCGATGATCTCAAAAGCCTTGTTCATCATCGTGGCCGAGTCGATGGTTATTTTGTTACCCATGTGCCAGCGCGGATGATGTAGAGCGTCACGGCAGGTCACGTCGTGGAGCTGCGCGGCTGTGAAGCGGCGAAACGGGCCGCCTGACGCGGTGATGATGAGTTTTTCAACCGTCTGCGGGTCCTCTCCACGCAGACACTGGTAGATGGCCGAGTGTTCGGAGTCGACAGGCACAATTTTCGATGGTGATGTCAGGAGTAACTCGCGGATGAGTGCGCCGGCAACCACGAGGGTCTCCTTGTTGGCCAAAGCGATTCGCTTTCCGGCACGGATGGCGCGGATGGTAGGCTCAAGTCCGCTGTAGCCCACGGTGGCGGTAACGACCGTGTCAAAGATGTCGCTCTCCATCGAGTCGGCTATTGCGTCGGCTCCGGCCCGCACCTCAATCGGCAGTCCGGCCAGTGCGTCACGCAGTTCTCCGAAACGGCTCTCGTCGGCAATGATGGCAACCCGGGGCATGAATTCCCTACATTGCCCGGCAAGCATATCGACATTGCTGCCGGCTATGAGCATGGTGGCCTTGAACAGATCCGGTTCGCGGCGGATCACGTCGAGGGTCTGGGTGCCTATCGAGCCGGTCGAACCAAGCACTGCTATATTCTGTGGCATAAATCAGTTCAGTTAATCATGAAATATCGGTTTGTGACGTCACCCCGCGGGCAGCGTCTGAAACCAACTGCAAAAGTAGCAAAAAATCCACTCATTTCCAACTTACTACTCCTTGTGGCTTGCATTGACGGCCAAAATTGCTTAATTTTGTGAGTAATTAACACCCACACTCCCCGAGCATGAAAACTATCAAGATTTTTGTCGCTTCCTCTGAAGAACTTAGTGCGGAACGCAAGGAATTGAGCGAAATAGTCACAAACCTGAATTTTATCCTCAATAAGTTGGACATCAATATCATCCTGGTCAAATGGGAATATGTTGACGCTTCGATGGGCATGCTCCACAAGCAGGAGGAATATAACCGGTATCTCCGTGAATGTGAAATCTGTATGGTGCTTTACTGGACTAAATTCGGATTATACACAAAGACGGAACTGGATGTGGCCTACGATGAACTCCGGGCCGGTAATAATCCGAGGAAGCTTTATGTTTATTTCAAGGATACCGACGAGAAGGAAATTTCCGTTGAACTTAAGGCCTTCCGGGATAGTTTTCCTGAAGTTTACGGGCATTTCAACTGCACGTTTGCCAACATAGATGCGTTGAAAACCCATTTTCTGCTTCAGTTTCTTGAATATCAGAGCCAGTCACTTAAAAACCAGAATCTTGTAGAAATTCGTGATTCCAAGATTTTTGTCGGCGGAAAGGAGTCGGCCAACCTAATGAATGTTGCGTTTGCAGGTAATAATGAGGAATACAATCAGTTGCTCAAGTCTATCCGTAAAACCCGTAAAATTCTCTCGATGCTGGAGGTCGATGACCCTGATTACTCCGAGTATGCTCATGAATTGCAGAGCCTGTTGAAGCGGCAGCAGGCAATGGAGGATAGCCTGTGGGATACCGCGCTCCTTATCACCCGACTCAGTGCCACTGCCGGTTCCGATCGACTTCAACGCGCCATTGAACTTTTCAATAAAGGTGACAATAAAGGGGCTGACGCGGTGCTTAACGAGGAGGAAATTGCCCGCGATGTGAAGCATAACCTACACCTGATTGAACTGGGTGAGCAGGGTCGCAAGGGGTTACAGAATAACATAGATGAATACCGACTGAAAATCAGTACTCTGAAAGTTGAAAAAGATGAGGATTGGGGTGAAAAGATATGCAATATCCACGAGCAGATAATCTCCCTGACCGAAAAACTCTACGGATCTGACTCCGAAGAACGTGCCGACACGATGATTGACTCGGTTAATGACTTTTATACATTAGCTAAATATGAGCGGGCAGAGACGTTGACTAATCTTGCATTACAAATCTTTTTGAAGAAATTGGGGAATGAAGATCCAAAAGTTGGTCGTTGCTATAATATATTGGGATTAGTCTTTTCCGAACATGCGGATTTTAACCGGAGTTTGGAATATTTGAAAAAAGCACTTGGTATTGCTGTAGGTGCCGGTGAGATAAATGATGATATATCAGTAGGATACAACAATTTGGGGACCATATATTGTAGCTTGGGTAATTATGAAAAAGCGCTGAAATATCACGAAAAAGCCTTAAAAATTCAGCTTGAAATCTTCTGTGAGAATCATCATGACGTTGCATTGAGTTATAACAATATAGGATTAGTCTATGACAACATGGGTGATTATGAGAAATCGCTGAAATGTCACGAAAAAGCTTTAAAAATCCAACTTGAAATTTTTAGCGAAAACCATCCCGACGTAGCAACGAGTTACAACAATATAGGTTGTGTTTATGATAGTATGGGCAATTATGAGGAGTCGCTGAAATATTATGGAAAAGCTCAAAAGATTCAATGTAAAATTTTCGGAGAAAATCATCCCGCTGTAGCAACGACTTATAATAATATAGGACTTGTTTATACCAATATGGGGGATTATGAAGAATCACTGAATTTTTATGAAAAAGCTCTAAAGATTCAAGTGGAAATTTTCGGAGAAAATCATCCTGATGTTGCAACGATTTGCAATAATCTGGGTGGTGTCTATAATAGTATGGGTAATCATTGTAACTCATTGAATTATCATGAAAAATCCCTAAAGATACGATTGGAAATTTTCGGGGAAAATCATCCTGACGTTGCAACGAGTTACAACAATATAGGGAGTGTCTATGATAGTATGGGCGATTATGATAAGGCATTGAAATATCACGAAAAAGCCCTAAAGATTCAGTTAGAAATCTTCGGCGAGACCCATCCTGATGTAGCGACGAGTTACAACAATATTGGATTTGTCTATGCCAACATAGGCGATTATGACCTGGCATTGAAATATTATGAAAAAGCAATAAAGATTCATTTAGAAATCTTCGGCGAGACACATCCCGATGTAGCGACGAGTTATAGTAATATAGGAGGTGTTTATGACAGTCTGGGGGACTATAACCAGGCACTGAAATATTACGAAAAATCGCTTAATATTCTATTGGAAATCTTCGGCGAAAATCATCCGGAGGTGGAAACCGTAAGAGATAATATTTCATGCGTGAAGTTAAAAATTGCAGGGATGACAGAATGATTTATTATTATTATTATTATGAAATGTGGATATGCGTGGTTTGATTTACATAGTAATGCTGCTGATAATAAGCGGGTGCGGATATTCGGGTTCTCAAGATGAGGTGCTGGATGAGGCTCAATGTCTTATGCAGAGCGCTCCTTCAGAGGCACTTTCCAGACTGAATGGAGTGGATGTGTCGGAATTTACCGACTCCGCTACAATGGCACGTTGGGCGCTTCTTTACAGTGAGGCTATGGTTGTGAACCGGCTTTCGGCTCCGACTGACACGATAGTCAACATAGCCATAGATTATTACGGACGCCATAATCTAACTGAGGAATTACAGAAGGCAAAGCAGCTGAGGACCTTGATTCAGTCGACCGCTGAATCCGACGCGCTCGCCACGGCTCTATACGTCCAGAAGGAGAAGGAGTTTTTTCTCTATAAGGAGCGCTGCAAGCGTGAGCAGTTCATGATGTTCAGTCTGACAGGGCTGATTTTGGCCATCGGTGTAATACTTTGGATGCGTCAGCGCATGAAGCTTCAGGCGGTAAAAAATGAGGCGCTGATGGCGGAGGCTTCCGGTCTGAAATGTCAGATTGATGCGAGTCGCGGCGATGTGGGTCGACTGGAGGCAAAACTACGGGGGTTGCTTGAAAACCGGTTTGCGCTCATTGATTCGCTTTGTCAGACATATTATGAGTCGCAGGGAACCAAAACGGAGCGGAAGGCTCTTGTCGACAAAGTGAGAAGCGAAATAGAATCGGTCCGTACCGACTCCTTTGACAAGCTTGAGCAAGCTGTCAATGACTGCCGCGGCAATCTGCTTGTCAATGTCAGGAAGCATTATCCAGCCATAAAGCCGGAGGAGTATCAGCTGTTGGTATATCTTGCAAGCGGACTTTCGTCGCGCACCATAAGCCTGTTGCTGGGCGAATCGGTTGAGGTGGTCTATAAGCGCAAATCCCGACTGAAAGCCCGGTTAAGAGAGACGGTGGCCCCGCTATGTCCGGAAATTTCCGATGTTTTTTAATCCGAGTTCCGTCCGGTCAGGTTTTTTCGTTTTTGTCGGTGGTAAGATGTTGAAATGTAGTTAACTACAAATCCGGCTGTCAGACTGAAATTTTGGAGTGAGAGTGCTTCATTGAGTAATTTTGTCACAAAAATCTTACTCAAATGAAAGCAAAATTTCACATCGTTATCCTCATGTCGCTTCTTGCCGTCATGACGGTCAATGCTCAGAGTCAGGAGGCAACCGACAGCCTCGTTCATGAATTGCAGGAAGTGGTGGTTACCGCCCGGCAACCTGCGACAAAACTTGTTGGCACCACACTCGTTTCCACAATCCCCGGCTCGAATCTAGCAGATCTCGGTACAGCCCTTGATGTGCTTGCTCAACTTCCGATGATCAAGGTCGAGGAAAACACCGTCAGCGTCATAGGGCGGAGCAATGTCGAAATCTATATTGACGGACGCCCGATGCGTGACGAGATGGAACTAAAACAGATATTATCGTCAAATCTGAAAAAAGTGGAACTGAATATGGCTCCCGGGGCGGCCTACAGCAGCACTACGGGGGCTGTGGTCAGGATAACAACAAGGCGCAGGTTTGTGAACGGACTGTCACTCACAGACCAATTTCAGCTTCAGCGCCGCCGTAAATGGTCAGTGACGGATTATCTCGGACTGAGCTATCGCGCCGGTGGGCTGGAACTTTTTGCGAACGGGACGGTGAACCATAATAATTCCCTTGCAAAAGGATCGACAACCAATACCCTGATGTATGACGGACGGGAGACGGTGGTCGGCAGCAGTCAGCATAATTCCTATCCTACTACGGTGGGTGTCATTAAGGTCGGATTCAATTATGCTGCCGGAGAGCAGTCGGTTGGAGCATACTATAGATTTAATCCCGAGCGGGGCGACTTTACGAACAGCGGATCGGAGTGGCTTGACAGTGAGCCGGCAATCAATCGCCTGATTGATAAGCATGTGAGGTCCAGGAGTCACCTTGTTTCGATGTATTATGAAAACAAGTTTGCCGACAAATATCTCCTTCACTTTGATGGTGATTTCAGGAAAAGCATGGATAACGGCAGTGTGTCAACCACTTATCCCGAATTGTCATCACCGGATGTTAATTCCACTGATGAACGAAATTCAACCCTTTGGGCGGGAAAGCTCTATATGGAATTTCCGCTGTTTGGTGGAGAGTTTACCGTGGGAACTCAGGACAGTTACACGCATACTTCACTTGACTACAGGATGTTAAACTCACAGGTTGGTCAATATATCCCCTCGACGTTCACAGATGCAAGGCAGACGTCGGCCGCACTGTTCGCGTCATGGTCGCGGATGTTCGGCAAACTCTCACTCACCGCAGGAGTCAGATACGAATATGTGGATTATGATTTCCGCGCCGATGGCAGGCGTGACAAGGAGTTGAGCCGACGCGACGGCGTGGTCACTCCTGACATTTCACTCGGATATTCATTCAGTGAAGATGCTCAGATGAGCCTGAGTTATAAAATGACCACTGTAAAACCTCCTTATTCCCAACTTACAGGTTCGCTCAATTATGTCGGGTTGCATGAGATAGAAGGAGGAAATCCGGCATTACATGATGAGAGTATGCGTGACCTCATGCTGTTTGGTTCATGGAAGGGATTCATGATTCAGGCTGACTTTATGCGCTCATCCGACACTTACGCATACGTGAAGCAGCTATATAAAGCAAGTAACCTTCAGCTGCTCATGCACCCGATAAACATTGACGTGTCAGCTTTGAGCATGTATCTCGTATGGAGTCAGCCTGTGGGATGCTGGACTCCGAACGTGACTGCCGGCATGTATCGCCAGTGGCTCCGTCTTGATATGACTAAATATAACAGGCCGATCTTTTCATATTATTTCGACAATACATTCTCCCTCCCGGGCGGATGGATGCTGACAGCCAATATCAGCGGGCGCACGGAAGGTGACATGCACACCAACCGCTTCGGAGCAACGTGGTTCACGATGGACGCTTCGGTTGGTAAGACTCTGCTGAATAAATCGCTCACCGTCAAGCTTTCGGCAACCGACATATTCAACACAGCCAATAATAACTGGACCATGAACACTTACGGTGTGTTCGTTGACAAGCGCCAGAGTTATGACAACAGGGGCATAGCCCTCAACTTAATCTATAACTTTCAGCCAATCCGAAGCAAATATAAAGGGGCCTCGGCTGCCGAAGCCGAGATGAAACGACTTTGAGCCGGAAGGACGCCGGAAAGAGGTCGAAAAGCCGGGTTAAACTCAGTTTTTTGTAAAAATCACGCTTATAATCGCAAAAATTTGTACCTTTGCTATCCCTTAATCGTGATTTTTTGTATGGCAGGCGGTTTAGTCTGCCATTTTTTATCACATTAAATCTCGAGTAATGAGGATTCGATTGCATAGATCGGTAAATCTTATATGGTTACATGTTTTGTCTTTAGGTTGCACATTAATGTTAATAATAGGCGGGCATTGGGATTTTTTGAGTAACTTTGCAGCCTGATGAGTGAAGAATTTGACATAAGGAATATGGCCGAGGGCATGAGTGGCCGCGACGGTGATTTTGAAAGAGCGCTGAGACCGTCGAGCTTTGATGCTTTCAGCGGTCAGGAGAAAATCGTGGCTAACCTTAAGGTGTTTGTGGCCGCCGCCCGGATGCGAGGCGAGGCGCTTGACCACCTGTTGCTGCACGGTCCTCCCGGCCTGGGCAAGACCACTCTGGCGCAGATTATCGCCACGGAGCTTGGTGTGAACTTCAAGATTACGTCAGGTCCGGTGCTTGATAAACCGGGCGATCTGGCCGGTATCCTGACCTCGCTTGAGGAAAATGACGTGCTTTTCATCGACGAAATCCACCGACTCAGTCCGGTGGTTGAGGAGTATCTATACTCGGCCATGGAGGACTACAAAATCGACATAATGATCGACAAAGGCCCCGGAGCGCGTACGGTGCAGCTTACCCTCTCACCATTCACCCTTGTCGGTGCCACCACCCGGAGTGGCTTGCTGACTTCACCCTTGCGCGCCCGATTCGGCATAAACTGTCATCTGGAATATTATGACCATGAGGTTCTTGAGCGGATTATACTGCGCTCGGCATCGCTCCTGCGGGTTGACTGCACAGGTGAAGCCGCCCATGAAATAGCCATGCGCAGCCGTGGCACTCCCCGAATAGCCAATGCCCTGTTGCGCCGCGTCCGTGACTTCGCCCAGGTGATGGGTTCGGGTCGCATTGATCCGAAGATAGCCCGCTTCTCACTTGAGGCTCTCAATATTGACCGTTACGGGCTTGACGAGATTGACAATAAGATTCTCACCACCATCATACATAAGTTTGGCGGCGGCCCGGTAGGACTAAACACCATAGCTACAGCACTCGGTGAGGACCCCGGAACCATAGAGGAGGTTTATGAGCCGTTTCTCATCAAGGAGGGATTTCTCAATCGCACTCCCCGAGGGCGTGAGGTGACGGCACTGGCCTACACCCATCTCGGGTTGCGCGGGCATGAGTCGGCCAGCCTGTTTGACTGAACCGCATCACACAACGTAAAAAATCATATTATCTCCTCTATATAACCGACAAATCAGATGTCAGGCATAAAGAGTCTTTTCAAGGATACGGCCATCTACGGCATGAGCAGTATCATAGGCCGGTTTCTGAACTGGTGTCTTGTTCCGCTCTACACCATTATGTTTCCGGCAGCGGAGTATGGTATTGTTACATATATCTACTCCCTTGTGGCGCTGGTGTTTATAATTCTCACCTATGGCATGGAAACCGGTTTTTTCCGGTTTGCAAACCATGACCGGTATTCCGACCCGTCGGAGGTCTACTCTACGGCACTGATTTCGCTCGGAGTCAGTTCAACTGTATTCATTGTTGCGGTGCTTTACTTCCTGCGGCCGGTCAGTGACCTGCTTGACTGCGGGTCGCATCCGGAATATATTGCCATGATGGCGGTGATAGTGGGCCTTGACGCATTTACGGCACTCCCGTTCTCCTATCTGCGTTTCCGTAAGCGTCCTGTCCGATTTGCCACACTGAAGCTGCTTAATATCGGACTCAATATCGGACTTAACCTGTTTTTTATCCTTGTATGTCCCTGGTTATGGGATAATGCTCCCGGTTGGATTGCATGGTTTTATGACCCTGATTTCGGAATCGGATATATCTTCTTTGCAAACCTGCTGACGTCGGTGCTGAATCTTCTGCTTCTCCTTCCGGAACTTCACGGATTCCGTTACCGCTTCAACCGCACTCTGTGGCGCGAGATGATAGTCTACTCCTTCCCGCTGCTTGTTCTCGGCATTGCCGGAATCATGAACCAATCCATCGACAAGATTCTGTTTCCCTATCTCTATCCCGACAAGGCCACGGCTATGACTGAACTTGGAATTTACGGGGCAAACTATAAGATAGCTATAGTGATGGTGATGTTCATTCAGGCCTTCCGTTTCGCCTATGAACCGTTTATCTTTGCCCGTTCGCGCGAAAAGGGTGAGGACAAACTTCAGAGCTATGCCGATGCCATGAAGTATTTCGTCATCTTCTCGATGGTGATTTTCCTCGGGGTGATGTTCTACCTCGACATATTGCGCTACTTCATTTCCGAGCGATATTTCTCCGGCCTGAAAGTGGTGCCGGTGGTGATGATGGCGGAGTTTTTCTTCGGAGTGTTTTTCAATCTCTCGCTCTGGTATAAGCTGACCGACAAGACTATCTGGGGAACATGGTTCTCGCTTCTCGGTCTGGCCGTCACGTTGGCCCTAAACTTCACGCTTGTTCCCGTGATGGGTTATATGGGTTGTGCGTGGGCAGCCTTAGCATGCTACGGGGTGATGATGGCCGCGAGCTACATTGTGGGTCAGCGCCGCTATCCGATCAGCTATGACATGCGTTCACTTCTATTTTATTTCATTTTCGCTCTTGCACTTTACGGCATTTCGGCTGCCGTGACGGTCAAAGGGGAGTCATGGCTGAATATGGCCGTTCGCACACCGCTGCTGCTTCTGTTCATATATGTGGCTTTCAGACGTGAGAAAATCACACTGCGCCGGTTGACCTCGCGCGGCTGAGGTTTATCGGTTGTTTCCGGTGTCAGAAGCTGAAGTGAAGGGCTATTCTGACACCTCCGCGGCAGGCTCCCGGATTATAGCGGTAGGTGAGGCGCCAGACGTAATCCACACGTAGAATCTTGAAAATATTGTCGAGTCCTACGGTTGCCTCCATGTAGGGGCGGTAGGAACGGAGGTGTTGCGTATGTGCGTCGGCAGGGAAGGCAAAGAGTTCGGGGTTCATGGCCGGATTGTTCCGGTCGCTCAGATGGCCGAAAAATCCTCTGAAAGCAAACGCCTCGCGCAGTTTCAGTTTCTTCAGTAGCGGAATGTAGTTAAGTATCGCCCCGTCGGCCCACCATGTCAGGTCCCATTGTGCATAGCTGTCAGTGATAAATTCCATCGGATTAAGACAAGCGAAGCTTTCAGGCTGAATGGTATAGGAAAGGTTGGCGTTAGGAATAAGAAGTTCGGGATATGGCACTTTTGACCATACGTGACCACCCTTCAGAATCACGTCGGCATATCCGGCAGGAGCAAACCAGAATCGCTTTTGGAAACTTGCTTCGGTGCGATTGACGGTGTAGCGGTTGCCACCGAGCCCGCCCGGTCCGGTGGTGTGGCTGAGTACAAACACGGGGGCATCGAGATTGATGGGCAGACGGTTACTTTTGGTCTGGAAAAATTTCTCGCCCGGAGCGTAACGCAGTTCTACGGTCATGGTATTGAGGGTATAGTGGCCGAAGCTACGACCGGCGCCGTCGGTAAACGGCATGAAGCGGGTGGCTTCCTGACGTTCGTTCTGCACACGGGCCATGACGGAGAAATTGTTTTGAAGCTCAAGCCGGTATTCCAGTTTGGTTAGGCGGTGATAGGTCATCTGAGTGTCAGACATTCGTTTGAGCGACAGAAACACATTGTCAGGGTTGGTGAACATATAGTGCTGACCGAGCATATCCACATCATAAAGGTGAGTGAACCGGAGTGAGTGGACCGGAAACTCACGCGAATGATATTGCTTGTCATTGAACGAGTACTCCACTTCACCGGAATATTTCCATCGGTGGTCCTTGAATCCGTAGGCGCCGTAGCCACGGGCAAACCATCGCCGCGAGAGGTTGGCCGTGGTCATGCCTCCGGCGCGGAGACGGAGTCCCTCGATGTCGTTATATGACACGGTGGTATTCATAGGGCCGATGTCAATTTTTGAGGGATTACCGGTGTTGATGTAACCGCTGACCAGAATTTTGAGGATTTTCTCGCCCCAATAGAATAGCGGCACGGACCGGAGCCGGTCCATCAGCGAGTTGACTGAGCGGTAGCCGGCAAAATGACCCGGTCGGCTGCGCTCCCAGTATTTATCGGGGCGGGTGTCGGCTCCAGCTTCCACGAGTTGATCTCCGGCATATCGGAACACCTCGGGGTCTGCTCCGTCGGGGTCAAAGTTGTGGTCGGTGTAAAGGGTTATGCGGCGTGCATATAGCTCCGGAGAACCGGGATACAGGCTTGCTTCCACCACCATGTCATCGCGCACACGCAGGCGCGAACCGTCGGGGGCGCGGTCATAGTCCTGAGTGATGATGATGTTGTCAACGAAGTTAAGGTTGATGGCTTTAGGCACATTCAGCTTAACGCGACGGACAAACATGGTGGAGTCGGCTAAATCTACGTAGATATGGCCGGTGAAACCCTTTGACGCCGGATTACGGGGCGTAAATGTGAGTTGGGCGCAGCGGAGAGTGTCAATCGTAACGGTGTCGGTGAGATAAAACTTGTAGAAGTCGGGGGCAATGCGTGACAGCGGGCTGACAAATCTGGTCTGAAGGAGGGTAATGTTATTGTCATAGACGTCAATCTCTCGCATGACGTCCTCGTAGAAACGTCGCATACTCTCCTTGTCAATCATTTCGTCGACTCCGGCGCTACGTCGCGCCCTCACCACCTCTTTCTCGGTCTTGGGATCGGCGCGGAAGTTGACTTCACCCACTTTCTCGCGTTCGGCCAGGTTGAGGACCCGTCGGCCTGTGACGTCTGACGTATCTACATATTCAATTAGAAACGGAAACTGTTTCACGAGCGCATGTGGATGCTCGGGTGTGCCGGGGTCGAAGTTGTTGTAGCCGAAGGTGATTCGTTCATACTTGTCATAGTTGTAGTAGGGGTTGCGGCGAGGATCGTTGAGCGCGGAGTTGCGGCGGATGCGCTCCATCATGTCAACGGCGGGATTGTTCCGCTTCGAGTAACGCTCTTTTTTTGGTTTGGCAACTACCTCACCAAGACTCACACCGGTGGATGTGAGGTCAATTTTCAGCCGTTGGTCACCGGCTGGTTTTATGGCGATGCGTCGTGTCTGATAACCCATGGCCGACACTTCCAGACTGTCGGATTTCATGGCGGTCCTGATTTCGAAGTGTCCCTTTTCGTCAGTCAGCACACCGCGTCCGGTCCCGACAAGAAGCACGGACGCATATTCTACCGGCAAGCGCGTGAGTGAGTCGGTGACTGTGCCTGAAATGCGGCGTGACGTGGCGGCTGAGGCGGTGAAAGCCGCAGCAGTCAGGGTAAGCATCAGTAACAGTGATATGATATGTCGTTGGAAACTCATCAGCATGGGCCGGTGGTGGAAAATAATTTGCAAAGTTAGCGATAATTGCCTATCTTTGAAAATAAAAATGGCTAAAGAAATTGAACGAAAGTTTCTTGTAGAATCAGACCTTTACCGGAGCATGGCTGTAAGGGAATATGAAATCCGTCAATGCTATCTCAGTGACAAGCCGGAGGCTACGGTGCGTCTGCGTGTGAAGGGTGACCGGGCTTTCATCACTGTCAAGGGTTTGACTTCGGGAGCGGTGCGCGACGAGTGGGAATATCCGATTCCGGTGGCTGATGCCTGTGATATGGCCGGAAGGCTTGCCGGCGGATGGTCAATAGACAAGACTCGCTTCATAGTGGAGTATGAGGGACGGGTCTGGGAGGTGGACGAGTTTCACGGTCGGCATGAGGGGCTTGTGGTAGCGGAAATTGAACTCCCCACTTCCGACACACCGTTTTGCAAACCTCCGTTCATAGGCCCGGAAGTCACCGGCGATCCCCGCTACTACAACTCCGTCCTCTCCCGCCAATCCTGATTGCATGATTGTTTTTTTGAATGGAGTTGGCAGAGTTAAAGTTGGTTAAAGATTTGGCCGATTGGGTGAGTGAACGTAATTTTGCAGTCCAAACAGGATAGTGGACAAATTTGGCTGCTTGCAACCACTTCAAAAAATGCTAAAACCGCACAATCGGATTCCCGCGTGGAGAATAGCTTCACGTTGACAGGATGAATCCGGATGGCTTTTGAGCAATGTTGAAAATCAGGCGGTCGATTTGAGGCCAGTTTCCCGGATTTTCGACATTTTTTATTTTACCATATATGAAAACTTATCTTTTTACATCAGAGAGTGTTTCCGAGGGGCATCCCGACAAGGTGGCCGATCAGATCAGCGATGCTGTGCTTGATGAGTTTCTTGCACATGACCCCGATTCAAAAGTGGCATGTGAAACCCTTGTTACTACCGGCCAGGTTGTGATTGCCGGTGAAGTGCGTTCGGAAGCATATATTGACCTTATGGATGTGACCCGACGGGTGATAAAGCAGATTGGCTATGACCGCTCGGAACTGAAGTTTGACGGCGAAGCCTGCGGAGTGTTTTCGGCTCTGCATGAGCAGAGCGCCGACATTAATCGCGGTGTGGACCGTGAGGAAAAGGAGGAGCAGGGTGCAGGTGATCAAGGCATGATGTTCGGCTATGCCTGCGATGAAACCGATAATTATATGCCGGTCACCATTGACCTGAGCCACAGGATTATGGAGGAACTTGCCGCTATCCGCCACGAGGGCAAAGAGATGACCTATCTCCGCCCCGATTCCAAGAGTCAGGTGACGGTGGAATATGACGAGAATGACCGTCCGGTCAGAATCCACACCATAGTTATCTCCACTCAGCATGACGAATTTATCCTTCCTTCCGAATTGGTGTCGCAGGAACAGGCCGATGAGATGATGCGTCTGGTCATCGAACAGGACATCCGTAACATCCTGATTCCGCGATTGCGCGCAAAGCTGCCTGAGAAGGTACTGAAACTGTGGGATGATGATTTCACCCTTCATGTGAACCCGACAGGTAAATTTGTCATAGGTGGTCCGCATGGTGACACCGGTCTGACAGGTCGTAAAATCATTGTCGACACATACGGAGGCCACGGCGCTCACGGAGGCGGCGCATTTTCAGGCAAGGACCCGTCAAAGGTTGACCGTTCGGCAGCCTATGCGGCCCGTCATATAGCCAAAAATCTTGTCCATGCCGGCGTGGCTGACCGGGCGCTTGTTCAGGTGGCCTACGCTATCGGACGTCCCGAACCCGTCAGTCTCTGCATCGACACCCGCGGTACTGCTCATGTGGATATGACCGACGCCGAGATAGCCGAGGTGGTCAAGGGAATGAAGTGCTTCGACATGCGTCCCTACGCCATCGAGAAGCGTTTTGACCTGCGCAAACCGATTTATGCCGAAACTGCTGCCTATGGCCATGTGGGCCGTGAGCCGCGACGGGTGGTAAAGCATTTCGAGTCAAAATATGAAGCTCCGAAGGATATTGAGGTGGAGCTTTTCAGCTGGGAACGTCTTGATGCCACCGACGAGGTGAAGAAGGCATTCGGTCTTAACTGATAATCAGAAAATACGTTCTGCCGCCGTCAGAAAAGCTGATCAATTAGCGGCAGACACTTGTTGAAATAATCCCTGGCTTCGGACCAACGTGTATAGAGCGCTGTCCGGCCGGGGATTATAGGTACAGGTACCTCGTTGAGGTCCATCCTGACATAGTATTCCCCTTTTGCATCGGTAAACAGAATCAGCTGAAGATTCGATGCCATAGGCACCACGTAGAAGTCGCGCCAGTGGAGTGCGACTGTGTCAAAATAGTTGGTCATGTAATAGCATCCGGCCACGTGCATCAGCGCCAGAAGGGGCATCAGAGTTTCGGCGTGACCGAAACGGAGCATCAGGCGTGACGGATTCTCGCCGGCAATGAATGAGTCGGTTGTGCGGATAAGGTCGGCGAGCAGGGCCGAGGCCATGTCAGGCGCGGCTGATGATATGGTTGATGCTGAGTGAGTGAGATAGTGATGAAGGTTGCTTACGGCCCACAGGGCGTTATATTCCTCGATTGTAAGAAATTTTTCCCAGGGTGCTTTTACCGACATAGCCGAGCAGCCGGCTACAATCTTGTAGATGTTCATGGTTATCTCAGTGGCCTCGTCACCTTCAAAGGGATATTCCTTTCCGAGCAGACGCATGGCGGGTGCTGCTGTCACTTCGGTGGTAAGGAAGCTCCGGTAAGCTTTCTGCCATTCATCGGAGGCCATGAATTCCTTATATGCCTCGTCGGTGTCAAACGGGCGGACGAGCGGTGAGTTCTGGCGGCCCGATGAGGTGTAGATTTCCACCCGGTTGTCAAGGCGTGATAGCTGATGGGTGAATTCATCCATTGACATGATGCAGCGCGGTGAGTAGGATGAAATGGCATTGATCCGGCTCCCTTTCACCACATCGGGGAATGTTGCGAACAGACGTGAAGCTATGGCGCGCTGTTCGGCCATACCGAGTGAGTCAAGCGCACCCCACCGGCCTGCCGTTCGGGCTATGATGAGATTGCATAAAGAGCGGAATTCCTTGCCGGCCTGAGTGATTGTGCCGAGTGAGTCAGCTTTGGCAAGGACCCGGAGCATGGATGTGGTCGGACGTGATGATGAGAGAAAGCGCGCTCCGTGACGTCCGACATGATTAATCATCACGGCCCGGAGTGAGTCAGGTGCCGGAGTGCGGCTCACTTCGGGATAGGGCATGGCTGAGCCTTCACACTGGGCAGGGGTGTAGTTTGTGGCGGTGGGGTTTGCGGCTGTCGCAAAGAGAATCGCCGCAAAAGCTGCGAGGAGCATACTGATTCGCTTCATACGTGATATTTTGACTTTTGTGTTTATTTCGTTAACTTTGTAATATAAACTCCAAAATTAGGCAATAATGTCAGAAATTCAAAATATTGAAGCCTTAATCTCTGCCGGAGAGTATGACAAGGCGCTCTGCATGCTTGACTCCATGATCGCTGCCGCTCCTGATGACGACAATCTGCTTTTTATGCGCGGGAAACTGAAATGGAGACTCGGAAGGCGCAGCGAGGCCATGACCGACTATTCAGCCGCCGCGCAACTTAATCCGCACTCATCTGCCGTGCGCGCTCTCGAGCATGCGCGCGACGTAGAGGCTTTTTTTAACCCCGATCTTTACAATCCCTGAGCTGCAAACAGGCTCGGATAGCCGTCGGTCGGAGCTGAAACCGGAGCTGCGGCAGGGCGCGGAGCGGGACGCAGTAGTATAGAGCGGTCAATGCTCCATCCGGAGGTCATGTTGCGGAGTCGAAGGGTGATGAGACCGGCAAGATGTCCGGCCTTGCGGCGCATATACTCAAGAATCTCACTGATCGAACTCATTCCGCTTATGCGGGCTGAGAGGAGGGTGGTGCCGTGACTGATCACGGTGGCGAAAAGTGTGTCGGTGATTCGGATGGTCTGCATAACTTTCGGCGTTTAAATCATTTGTATTGCAAAGTTAGGATGGTTTATGTGCATAAATCTTGCCCATTTGATTAAAATAAGGTTAATGACTTGAGTGCAACGATTTGATTTTTCGGTTTATATGAGTTATCTTTGCGATATGTTCAATTTCCATTCATCAATTAAATCGGTCGGTTATGGTAGTGCGATTTCTTAAAGTGCTGATTTTCATTATTGTTATCTCGTTTTCCACGGCTATAGCCACGGCGGTTGACCCGTCGTCGCTCAGCTGGGCGCAGATCTGCTCAGGTAAGATGGAGCCGGAATGGTATGGTTCGTCTGAAGCCATGACTTTGGCCGACAAGATTGTTCATGTTCAGAGAGATAATGGAGGATGGATGAAGAACTATGAGTTTCACCGGCTGACGGACAATGAACTGGAAGCACTATATTATGAGCGGGCCGACCGGTCATGCCTTGATAATAATGCAACAACGCAGGAAATGCAGTTTCTTGCCAGAGTTTATTCGCAGAGCGGTGTGGAAAAATACCGAGAATCATTCGAGCGAGCGGTGAATTTGTTGCTCACGGCGCAGAAGTCCAACGGTGGCTGGTCACAGTATTGGCCTATATTCGGCGACGGTCGCTATCATGATTATATCACTTTCAATGACAATCTGATCACTAATGTGATGCGGATGCTGCGGTCTGTCAAATCAAATTCCGACATATACTCCGGCATGGTGGACGAAACGGTGCGCGAGGCTTGCGGTGAGGCTTTTGATCGAGGTATAGAACTGATTATCAACTGTCAGTATAACGATAATGGAACCCCTTCGGCATGGTGCGCCCAACATGACAACGTAACTCTTATTCCCGTGGAAGGTCGGCCATTCGAGTTGCCTTCAATAAGCGGTTACGAGTCAATGTCGCTCCTTTCGTTTCTGATGACGGTGGATCGGCCCTCGGCTCGTTTGCGTCATACAATCCGTACAGCTATCGAATGGATGGACTCGCATAAGATTCCTGACAAGGCGGTGGAGGATTTCACAAATGAAGAGGGATTTCCTGACAAGCGGATTATCGACAAACCGGGGAGCAACATCTGGGCGAGGTTCATTCAGCTCGGCGGCCCTTCGGGCGAAGCTGTCTATCAGACATTTTTTGATTTTCTCCGCACTCGCGGCAAGCGAAGGTCATTTACGTGGAACGGAAAGATATATACTTACACTGAATATGAGATAGCCAAGTCATCATATAATCCGGAAATGGCTTATCAGCCGGTTTTTTCGATTTATGACAATGAATTTCCCCACCTGTTCTATCGGTTTCTTTATAATTATGAGGATAGTGAACCGGCGACCGACGTGTATGGCGTCCCTGTGGCTACATCGTTGCGGCGTGACAACAGAGCCGGATACCAGTTCATGGGCAACTGGGGTGAGCGGGTGATAAGCGTGGAATATCCTGCATGGGAGAAACGAATGGCGGCACTGGACGGAACAGAGGGGATGACTCTATATCAGCTTTCACAATCCACATATACCGGAAGCACTGAAAACGGCTCGACCATTACATACGATTTTGCCGACGGGATTTCCGTTTCAAACGAAAAGGGAAAGAAGTATGGTCCGGGAATGAGTTCCTCAAATACCGTAAAGTATTCGGCCAATGTGGATTACACCATTCATCTCCCGGAGGGTATGACGGTGAGCGAGGTTCGTTTTACCGGATATGACAATTACGCCGATATGGATGCTTACATCAGCCGATGCGGGTCAGAGAGCTTTTCGCCGTCAGATCTGGTGTTCCCGGCTAAGGATGATTCGGGAAATGTTACGATGGTGACCCATTCGGTGGATCTGAAGGAAAACCCTGCTACTGGAGAACTTAGGTTTGCTATCGGAGCGAAACAATGCGCGTTGCTCATCACGTTATGCACACCCGCTTCCGGTAGCGGACTGAATGAAGTCACTGTTTCGCCGTCGGAGCCGGACGGATGGTATGATTTGCAGGGCCGACCTGTTGAGACACCTTCACGCCCGGGAATCTACGTCAGCTCCGGTCATAAGATGATAGTAAGGTGAAGGGATAAAAACAAAAAAATTATCCGTCATCCCGACGAATAATCTTCTTACCTTAAATCTAATACCATGAAAAACTGTTACAAAGGTATGACAATTTTCGGTATTTGCAAAATTCTGTGCCTATTTTAACTGTTTTTAACCTTATTCGGGCTTATTTTATCAATTTCTTCAAGGATTTGGCGGTTCCAAGTGTCGCGTTGCCGGTCAAAAAACCATCCCCACTTGTTGAAGTAGCGGAAAAGATTGACCATGTGGATGCGAAACGGACGGAATTTGTAATATGATTCTTCTTTGTGTTTATGGACTGCGCGCACTTCGGGCCAGAAAATGGTCTTGTATTTGGCGTGGAGACGACGTGTCAGATCCACATCTTCGCCATAAAGGAAAAACCGTTCGTCAAAGATACCCACGTCACGCAGGGCATCAATGCGCATAAACATGAAGCTGCCCTGATGCTGCGGCAGGTTGAGGGTGTGGGTGCGGTCGCTCTGCTTGAGCAGATAGCGGTAGTTTCGCTTCTCGACCCACTTGTCGGGCAGAAAGCGGCGTGCCAGCAGATCGACCGGAGTGGGCAGAAGCCGGCAGGTGTATTGCGGACGTCCGTCGGGATAGAAAATGGCCGGCTGAAGTGTGGCCACGTCGGCATGTTCATCCATGTAGCCGGCTATTTTCTTGAGAATTGCCGGATCAAAGCTGACGTCAGAGTTCAGCACCAGATGGTAACGCTGATTCTTGCTGATGGAATCGCGCAGGGCCATGTTGTGAGCGCGACCGTAGCCTATATTGTCGTTTGGAATATATCTTACTTTGGGAGTGCGGCCGCAAATATCGCGGGTGGAGTCGCATCGGCTATTGTCGATGACAATGATTTCGTCGACAATGTCCGAATCAATCGAGCGGAAACATTCCTCCAGTTCATCGCCCGGTGTGAAGTATGTCACTATTGAAACTGTGAGCATTCTTTTTGCGGTAAAATTGGCGTCGGTTTTCAGACGCCACTTTGAATATAACGCTTAAAATTCATAAATAGTATAACCGCATTAAAAGTTTCCCGCTCAAACCGTGCAGGTGCTTCATGTCGCCGCAGTTTATATGATGCGAAAAGGTGACTGTAAATTTGGAATTGGTGTCGGAATTCATTAATTTTGTGATATAACTCTCAAACCTCTGCAACGAATTTGATTTATGAATCCGCTGTTTTCCATCATCACTATCACTTACAATGCTTCGCCTACTCTGCCCGCCACCCTCAGGAGCGTCAGGGAGCAGACGTGCAGGCTCTATGAACACATCATTGTCGACGGAGCATCAACTGACCGAACCGTCGAGATGGCCCGCGAGGGTGCTGACGATGCCACACGCATAATCAGTGAGCCTGACCATGGACTCTATGATGCAATGAACAAGGGGATAGGCATGGCTAAGGGTGACTATCTGATTTTCCTCAATGCGGGTGATGCTTTCGCTTCGCCCGACACGTTGCAGCTGATCGCTGACACGGTGCTTGAAAATGATTACCCCGGTATTGTCTACGGTCAGACGCGCCTTGTGGATGCTTTCCGGCATTATGTGGGCGAGCGTCATCTCCGGGCGCCCGAGGTGCTGACTCTTGAGTCGTTCAGAGAGGGAATGGTGGTGTGTCATCAGGCCTTCATAGTGCTTCGCAAGCTTGTGGATAATTATGATATTCGCTACCGTTATTCGGCTGATTATGAATGGTGTATCCGCTGCCTTCAGCGTTCAAAGCGTAATGTCTATATCCCGGAGGTGATAATAGACTATCTGAGCGAAGGGCTGACCACCCGCAACAGGGCAAAATCTCTGTGGGAGAGATTTGAAATCATGAATTATTATTATGGCTTCTTCCCCACGGTAGGCCGCCACTTCAGGTTTCTGTTCCGTTTTCTGAATAATAAATTTTCCAAGAAAAAATGATAGTATTGAACACTACATTCCACGCCGAAGCAGCTGTGGAGGATGATTTTTTGAAATGGCTTCGTGATGAGTTTCTTCCGGCACTCGCAGCCGACGGCCTCTTCAAGGTGCTTTCGGTGTCACACCTGCTGCTGAGTGTGGAGGAGGGGCTTGTCAGTTATGCCGTCCGTGTGGCTGCCCCTGACATGACCCTTGACGCCGCTCTGGAGCAGTGGCAGGGCGGAGAGCCGGCACGGCTCATGGCCTCTGTCATGGCCCGCCATGAGAACCGGGTGCTTCACTTCACCACTCCGATGGAGGACTGGGAACTATGACCGAAGCACCGGGCAATCATCCGCTCAAGGAGTGGGATAGAATTATAATCGGTATCGACCCCGGAACCAACGTGATGGGCTACGGAATTCTCGGCGTTAAGCGTAAGAGTCCGGCCGTGATAGCATTTGGTGTCATAAAACTGAGCCGGTTCGAGAGCCACTATCTGCGTCTGGCGCGGATTCATGAGCGGGTTCTCGGATTGGTGGAGCAGTATTTGCCTGACGAAATGTCAATCGAGGCTCCGTTTTTCGGCAAGAATGTGCAGTCCATGCTCAAATTAGGACGCGCCCAGGGGGTGGCTATGGCCGCTGCGCTGTCGCGCGACATACCCATCCATGAATATGAGCCGCGTAAAATCAAGATGTCTATAACCGGCAACGGGGCGGCGTCAAAGGAGCAGGTGCGCGAGATGCTGCGAAGGATTCTCGCTATTCCGGCTGAAAGGCTCGACATTGAACTCGATGCCACCGATGCGCTTGCCGCCGCGCTCTGTCACTTCTATGAATCATCGCGTCCGGTGGCCACTGCCGGACCTAAGTCATGGAAAGATTTTATCTCCAAAAATCCTGACCGTGTCAAGTGATTGCCATTCAGCCTGTAGGGATATGGACTGAGGTTTCCGGTTGTTGATGGTCAAGTGTTATTGTTGTCCTCGCTCTTTTACTGACTTTGAGGTGGGGCGGCGGAGAAGGATGGCTGCAATAATGATTGTTGCAACACCGCCGAGGATATAGGCTACCGTGCGGTTTTCCATTCCGAGGAACTGTGGCGAGATAAACACGAATGAAGTCACTATATATGTCATGACAAGGGCCGGGATGAGGGCAATCCAGATGTTTTTGCCACGCCGGCGGAGCCAGACGAATATGGTCCAGAGGACAATGGCAGCAATGGTCTGATTTGACCATGCAAAGTAGCGCCATACAACTCCGAAGTTGACCAAAGTGATGAAGTAGCCTATCACAAAGAGCGGAATACAGATATAGAAGCGCTTGAGGATGGGGCGTTGGTCAAGGTGAAGAATGTCGGCTATAATAAGTCGGGCGGAGCGGAATGCGGTGTCGCCGGAAGTGATGGGAGCGGCCACAACTCCGAGCAGAGCAAGAATAGCTCCCACCTTGCCGAGTGTGGTGCGTGAAATAATATCGACGGCCCATGCGGCATTGTTGTCATGAGCGGCAAGTGCATCGCCGAGTTCACCGGCTCCCCCGAAGAAAGCCATTGCGATTGCGGCCCAGATGAGTGCTATGACACTCTCGGCAATCATTGAACCGTAGAACACCGACCGGCATTGCTTCTCGCTCTGTATGCAGCGGGCCATCAGTGGCGACTGTGTGGCGTGGAACCCTGAAATCGCGCCGCAGGCTATGGTGATGAACAGGGTCGGGATGATGGGCAGGGCGTGGGGATCGGGCTGGAAGTTATGGAATGTGGTCATCTCGGGAATTGAGTATGTGCCTGAAAACAGGATTCCGAGCAGTCCGGCTGCCATTGCTATCAGCGCAACACCAAACACGGGATAAAGCTGTCCGATCACCTTGTCGACCGGAAGCAGTGTGGCTATGATGTAATAAGCGAGGATGATCCATACCCACCACTGCGTCGAAACGCTTTCTACCATAGTTGAAAGCAGTTGAGCGGGGCTGAGGAGAAACACTGCGCCGACAAGCACGAGCAGAATTACGGAGAAGTAGCGCATCAGGTGGCGCATCGGTGTGCCGAGATAGTCGCCCACGATTTCAGGAAGGCTGCGACCGTCGCCGCGCACTATCATCATGCCTGACATGTAGTCATGCATCGAGCCGAAAAAGATTCCGCCGAGGGTGATCCAGAGGAAGGCCACCGGTCCGAAGCATGCGCCGAGTATGGCACCGAATATCGGTCCCGTGCCGGCAATGTTGAGGAGTTGAATCAGAAACACACGCCATCGGGGGAGGGGAATGTAGTCCACGCCGTCCTGAAGGCGGAAGCAGGGGGTGGTGTTGGAGTCGTCGGCTTCGGCCTGGCGCTGAAGATAACTGCCGTAGGTAAAATATGCGATTATGAGTGAGCAGAGGCAGATGATGAATGTGATCATGTCGGTGTGAAGAATGTGATGGTTTGTTGATTGTCAGAAATACCAGGGGTGTGATATGACCCGGGTGATGCCCTCGGAGGGAATGGCTCCGTCGATGCGTGATGCTCCGCGATATACCCGGTGGCTGAAGTCAGGGTCATCGGGTGACATGCGGTTTACTTTAACGAGACCGCTTGAGTGAATATATGTCCGGTCACGGTCATAGAGGGCTACATGTGAGATGCGTCCGCCGGGAACGTAGCTGAAAAACAGCAGGTCGGCGGGGCGGAGTGAATCAATTTCGGTGGCGGGAATTTTTATGCCCGTGCTTATCTGCTGTGAGGCATCGCGACGTAGGATTATGCCTGACGCAAAGTAGGCCACGCGGACCAGTCCGGAGCAGTCAACGGCGTTGGCCGACATTCCACCCCACAGATATGGGGTGCCGGCCATGCGGTAGGCCACGGATAGAATGGAGTCGGCTGAGAAGGGCTGATCGGCCCATCGGGATATTTCGGTCACGGCTTTGCGGTCCACCCATCCGGTCCGACCGTCAGGGAGTGTCACGCTGACCATCGGTTCATCATCAGCCGGCAGCTGTCCGGCCACGATCGCTCCCGGTGTCAGAGGGCTGACCGCGGAGCGGGTGGAGCGGTCGGTGGGTGTGGAGTAGGCGGTGACGTCGACCGGTAATGTCACGACAAGACGGGGTGACTTGCGCCACCGGAGCATTTCGGCGTGAGTGACCGGGACAACTGATGATGAAATCATGTAGCCCTCGTATCCGTCGGGCGATTTTATGGCAAGCCATTCGGCTGAAGGGTCACCTGTGACAAGGAGCGGTGTTCCCATAATGGCCTGGGAGGTCATCTGTGCGGTGTGTGACCGGTCGTCGCGTATGCATGCCACGGGGATGCGGACCGTGACCCAGACGGAGTCAGGGGTGGCCGCCCTTCCGATCGCGGCGGTCATGAGCAGGATGAGAAGCAGGATGGTTTGTTTCATAGGTTGAATAGCTTTCGGGCGTTATCGGTAGTGATAGCGTCGACTCTGTCGCGTGGTATGCCGAGGGCTTTGCTGACAGCGTCGGCCACATGGACAATGTAGGCGCTTTCGTTTCGCCGGCCACGGAATGGAACCGGAGTCAGGTAGGGAGAATCGGTTTCGAGCAGAATCCGGTCAATCCCGATGGCGGGGAGTGTGGCGGCAAGGCGGGAGTTCTTGAATGTCACCACGCCGTTGATTCCGAAATAGAAATCGCCCCGGCGGCGTATGGCTTCCACATCGTCAGGCGTTCCTCCGAAGCTGTGAAACACCCCGGCGGGTATGGTTTCCATCGAGTCAAACACGTGGAGAATCTCTTCCAGAGCTTCGCGGCAGTGGATAATGACGGGTAGTCCGAGCCGGGCGGCGAGGGATGCCTGAGTGCGGAAGGCTTCGGCCTGCTCGGCGGCGAAACTCTTGTCCCAATAGAGGTCGATTCCGATTTCACCGACGGCTACTATCTTGTCGCGGTGATTGAGGATGAGGTCAACGGTGGTGGCAAGGTCGTCACGCCAATTCTCATTGATTTCAGTGGGATGGAGTCCGAGGGCGGTGCGGATATTGTCGGGGAAGCGGGAGGCAAGCTGCTCCAGAGGGGCTACGGTGGAGAGATCGACATTCGGGAAAATCATCGTGCCGACTCCGGCGTCAATGGCGCGCTTCACCGCCTCGTCGTTGTCAGGAGCGAAGTCATCGAGATAGAGATGGGTGTGGGTGTCGATTATCATTTACTTGGTGCGCGATGCGGTTTCGAGAGCGAATTTCAGGAAGAAGGCGCGGGCTTCGGGAGTGACTGGCAGAGTGTCGAGTATAGAGATGGCGGTGTCGGTGTAGGCGCGTATAAGTTCGCGTATTCCGTCGACCAGACCGAGTGAGGCATATATCTCTTTGACAATGCGGATTTTTTCATCCGGAGCCGGAGGATTGTCAATAATGGCTTTGAGTCGACCTGTAGAGTCCTCATGGAGGGCCTGAATGAGCAGCCACGTCTTTTTATCGTTAAGGATGTCGCCTCCGATGGCTTTGCCGAACACGGCGGGGTCACCGAAGGAGTCGAGCAGGTCATCCTGAAGCTGAAATGCAAGGCCGAGGTTCACACCGTAATTGAAAAATCCTACCTGTGTGTCAAAGTCGGCACCTCCCATCAGGGCGCCCATGCCACAAGCGCAACCGAGCAGCACGGAGGTTTTAAGTCGTATCATTTCGATGTATTCCTCGACGCTGACATCGGTTCGCTTCTCAAAGTCCATGTCATACTGCTGCCCTTCGTAGATGTTCATGGCCGTGCCGTTAAAGAGTTCGAGGGCGGGAGCGAGCTTGTCGCCGGCCTTGATGGTGAGGAGCATTGTGGCAGTGGTGAGCATTGCGTCACCGGAGAGGATGGCTGTGGCGTCGTTCCATTTCACGTGAACCGTTGGGCGACCGTGACGCATGGCCGATTTGTCCATTATATCGTCATGAAGCAGTGTGAAATTATGGAACATCTCTATGGCGATAGCCTGATGGATGGCAGACATCGGGTCGGCGCCCATAGCCTGACATGAAGCGAGGGTCAGCACGGGGCGAATCCGTTTGCCCCCTCCGTCGAGCATATATCTGATAGGGGCATATAATCCTTCGGGACGTGAAGGGAGTGATAAGCGGCCTATGGCATCGTCGGCCATCTGCCTGTATTCATTTGCTGAAAGCATGGTGGATTATCGGGATGAGGGTTAGTGAATTAGGATTTGATTCGGTTATTGCCGGCGGTAGGCGTCGGTGAATTCAGTCAGAGCTATTGAGTCGCCTTCATATTGAATCAGGATTAGTTCGGCGAGTTTTTCGCCTTGAGGGTCATTGCGTAGCATGGAGCCGAGGGTGGCCGGTTTTGATACGGCGACAAACACCTTGACTTGCCCTTCAATGTCAAGCGAGTCTTTGTGGCTTTCAAGAGCGGCTGAAAAGCGTGGCAGAGCCGTGGAGTCATCTGATGCGGTGTAGAGCCGGAACACTTCCCGCGCGAGGGAGCGGCTGAAGTCGCGCTGCTCCGATGACGCTTCGGCGAGCCATCCCACAAGATCGGCGGCTGCCTTTTCGGGCGAATTTCCGGTCACAAGCGCCATTGCCTGATCCGTGACGGCGGAGTCTGGATAAAACACCGTGCGGCTACGGGCCGTCTCCGACCCGCTGCATGCGGTCGTAATGACAATACAGATGAAAGCGAGGAGGGGGATTAATAGTCTCATGGTTGTCAGAATAATGTGTTTGAACTACAAAGTTACACTATCTGATTAAAAAATCTTTGCAATTATCCCGAAAAATCTGAAAAAACATGTTTTGTTTTATGTTATTTTTGAAAATCTACAGGGAGTAATTATAAAAATAGAATGTTATCGTTCGCATCGTGGGGGGACGATAACATTCTATATGGTTTAAGTATTATTTTGGGGAAGGTCGGTGGGGATATGTTGTGGCTATGTTAAAATGTTTTGCCGCTGCCGTGACATGTCTGACAAGTGCCGGTGCTGTGGCATACTCCGCAGGGATTTATGTGGTTGCCATGGAATGTGCTTACAACTCTGTTGCCTGTTCCACCACAGTGGGTGCATTTTCCCGTCCCGTTGCATATAGTACATTGCCTTTTAGTGGCAGGATTGTGATAATCAGATGTTACACTGCTACTGCTGCCCGGATTTGGGGCCGGACTTGGATTATTGTAATAACCACCGCTATTGCTGCCACTATTAGGGAACACAATATATGGCCCGTTTAAATAATACTTCGCTGTTATAAGGGTTGAGCTTTTGAGTTGACCGTTTGTATAAGACTGCGCATACACATTCCCGTCGTTGGAGAAATAACACACGTATGATCCGGGATTCAGATTTTCGTCAAATCCTCCCACATCTTCCGGTGAAATGTATCGTTCGCCTGAGGGTAATGTAAGTGTTCCGACGTAACTAACATTTGTGACTCTGCCGTTGGTGAGAATGCTTTTTCTTTTCCCTTCAAAAGTTCCGCCGTTTCTTAAAGTGAAGTGGACATTTTCTTCTTTGTTCGAATAGCTGACAGGGTTGTAGTAAGTCTGATTAAGCAGATACTGAGCGCTAACAGGTGCCGCTATCATTATAGAAAGCAATAGCATCAGGAAGGATAGTGTTTTTCTCATAACATTTGTTTATTATTTGTGTGATATTAAGTTGGTGTTTCCGGATTGATTTTTGATTTTCGTGTGGTTATCAGCGTTGCACGCAAATTTAGCTTAAATAATTGAGATTTCAGTATAAATGTCAGCTTATTTTCCGGATTTTCCGGAGTTTTGGACAAATTTCCAAGAACTCGATAATCTTTAAATCGGATTGTAACGCGGTCATGGGTTAAATTTTCATCGAAATGAATTATTCGCTATATTTGCAGAAATTAAATGACCTGAAATCTTTTTGACCATGAAACATTATGCTGCGATTATATGTTTGGTTGTGCTGACGGCGATTTTGCCGGCCCGGGGAAACGAAGTCGGTCTGCCCGAAGGGTGGGCAACCTGTTCGACGGTTTATTCAGCCGACGATTATGATCTGACCGGAGGAGGCGACGGCTCGTTGATAGTGTTGCGAAACGACGGCTCTGACATGCGTCAGGCTATTTATGATGCTGTTTGTTCGCACGACGTGATTGTTTTTGACGGCGTAAACGGCGATTTTGTCATGTCGGCTTATCTGAGCTTTCAGTCATTGGAGGGCAAGACTCTGATTGGTGTGAACGGCGCGTGTCTGCGTACGGAATTCCAGGTTACAGAGGAAATCCGCAAACTGCTCGACGATCTTGACGTCAATTCTCTCAGTCAGAATGCCGCCGACAATCTTGGCGGAACGCTGTCAAACGGAATTTATGTGGCCGAACAGAGCGAACTCACTATCAGGCAGGCACTGATTGACCGATTCGGCGATCAGAAGGAGCCATATCGCAACGCCGGAGTGTTTGCCTTCTACGGCTGCTCGAACCTTATTTTCAGGAATCTTGATTTTGCCGGTCCGGGTTCAATGGATGTTGGCGGTGCCGACCTGCTTACTCTCGCCGGATGCGACCATGTGTGGGTGGATCACTGCCGGTTTACCGACGGACTTGACGGCAACCTCGACATCATCAATAATTCAGACTTTGTGACCGTCAGCGACACGCATTTCCGCTACACGGCGCTGTCATATAATCATCCGCTAAGCAATCTGAATTCCGGGACTGAAATAACCGACGGTTCTCCGCAGAAGAATAACGTCAGCTGGATCCGCTGCCTGTGGGATGAGGGTTGTCTGGGCCGAATGCCTTACACCACGTTAGGGACTCATCACATTCTAAACTGCTATTGGTACTGCTCCAACGGAACTTGCATCGACGCTCACAATCTGTCACGAATCCTAATAGAGCAGTCGTTTTTCTCGTCACGTGTGCGGAGGGCGTTGGCTGTGAGGGATGAAAATGTGAGATATGAATGGCGCGGGAGTCTGTGGGCGCAGAAGGTGGCTCCGGTGAGCAATGCAACGGTTGAAGTGCCTTATTCCTACTCTGTCATTGACGTGATGTCTGTTCCTGATAAGGTGAGAGGTGAGGCCGGTGTGACACTTGCCGACCCGTTCACGCGCTCGCTGTGCGCTACACCGTCGTCATTGGATTTCGGTCAGGTGTATGCCAACAATCAGCTGGAGGGAAAATTCAATGTTTCGGCTTTCGGGGGTGAAGTTCCTTCCCGCGTGACTCTGACCGCCCCCGATGGAGTACTTCTTTCAGAGTCGTATGACGGAGATTACACGTCGGTGATTTCCATTGATGCCACGGATGAGAACCTGTTTCAGGCCGATGTATATTTCATGGTGACTTTCAGTGGCTCGGGCCGTATGGAGTTGCCCATTGTGGCTTCGGCGTCTGACGGGCATACGTTTATCATTCCGGTGACTGCCGATGTGGTCGGACTGAGCGGTGAGCGAATCGAAACATCGCTTGTGTGGCCTTTTGACATGGGATTGTCAGGTTCGACGGAGGCTGTGACCGATAACGCCGGTGTGTTCAGCTTGTCAGCATTCACACTCGGTGAGAAGATTAATATTCATTCAGGTCAGAGAATCGGTTCGCATCAGTTTACTTTGTTCAACCCCACCGAGGCAATCAGTAAGACGGGCGATGAGGAGTGCAGCATAACCTTTGACGTGGTCACTGCGTCCGATTTCATCTTCATCCCTAAGAAGCTTAAGCTAAAGGCAGCGCGTGTAGGTACGGACATGTGCCTGATTGACATAGATTGTGGACGTGAGCAGGGAGGCGGTGACATCAGACTGCTCACTTCATTTCAACCGGTGCGCTCGTCGGAGTCACCTTATTACTCCGAAGTCGAGCTTCCGCTGGGAAATGCCGGAATAGGTGAGTCGTTTCACGTCCGTATCCGTCTTTATAATATGACGGCCAATAAGCAGCTCGCGTTATCTGATGTGACGATAGAGGGTGACGCATACGCAGTAGATTCAGGGCTTGATGTGATAAGCCAGGCTGAAGATGCCGGGGTTGCGGAGTATTATGACCTTCTCGGTCGACGCATATTCAATCCTCAGTCGGGTAAGCTATACATTCGCCGCGGTAGCGGCCCGGATGCGAGGCTCGTAATATACAAGTAGGGTTTCGCAGCGATTTTCCGATTCGGACGCGGTGATGCCGTTGTCCCTGCTGATTGTGAATTTAATGGCATTGAATTATAACTTCAATATTATTGAGCAACTGCTGCGTCCGGGGAATGGATTATGAGTACAGATACTAAAAATAGAGGATATATCATGGGGATATATCCTCTCTGAAGCGTAGCCCATAGGAGAATCGAACTCCTCTTTCAAGAATGAAAATCTTGCGTCCTAGCCGATAGACGAATGGGCCGGCTGTTTTTTGCGACTGCAAAGTTAGACTGTTTTTTTTAATCTTACAAATTTTTTAGCAAAAAAAACGCTTTTTTTTGCTGTCGCGCTTTCTTTTGCCCTTTCGCTGTGTGTGGTTTAGTTAAATTTCACTACCTTTGTCTCATTATGGAACTACTTGAAACTCTCACAGCGGCTGCGCTTGCCGGCACGCCGGCGACCGTCGATGAGGCGCTGGCGCTCGACCGCGCGTGCACCGACACCGATGCGTTGTGCGACGCTGCCGACGCTGTCCGCCGCCATCATTGCGGCGACGTGATGGACACTTGCTCGATCATCAATGCCCGCTCGGGGCGCTGTCCCGAGGATTGCCATTGGTGCTCGCAGGCGCGCCGTCACCACACGGGCGTGGACGAATATGACATTGTCGACCGCCGACGCCTGTTGGAAAGCGTACGCCTCAACACCGAGGCCGGGGTGCAACGCTTCTCGCTGGTCACCAGCGGACGACGCGTCACCCGACATGACGTAGGCGCCTTTTGCGACCTCTACAAGGCCGCCCGCGAGGTGTCGCCCATCTATCTGTGTGCCTCGATGGGCCTGATAGGCCTCGAGGAGATGCAGGCGCTCTATGATGCCGGTGTCAGACGCTATCACTGTAACCTCGAGACATCCCCCTCGTTCTTTCCGCGGCTCTGTACCACACACACCTATGAAGACAAGCTGCGCACCATCGGTTATGCGCGTCAGGTCGGCATGGCGGTGTGTTCGGGCGGCATCATCGGCATGGGCGAGACCATGCGCGACCGCCTCGAGCTGGTCGAGCAGGCACGCTTGGCCGGCGCATGCTCAGTGCCTGTCAATCTGCTGAATCCCATCAAGGGAACACCTTTGGAGAATACGCCGCTCATCAGTGAGGAGGAGGTTATACGCTCGGTCGCGCTCATGAGGTTTGTCGCGCCAACGCTCACCATGCGCTTTGCCGGCGGACGCGCACGCCTGTCTCAGCAGGCCAACGAACGCATACTGCGCGGCGGCATGAACGGCACCATGATCGGCGACCTGCTCACCACCGTGGGAAACAGCGTGGCCGAAGACTACGCTATGTTTGAGCGCATCGGTTATGTCGTCACCAACGTGCCCTCAGGCGACGCCGAGGTCGCGGAGTGATACGCCGGTCAGCGTGCCTCCGAAGTTGATGTTGTGGCGCGATGTGACGCCGCGGGTGGCGTTGCGGAGTTCGAGGCGCACGAGGCCGCCGATCCCTTTGACTGTCGCAAACAACATTTCGACCACCTCGGCCACCGAGCCATAGCCCGTGAGGCGGCAGCTGTAGAGCGTGCGGCCCAGCCGCGTTATGTTTGCATAAATGATGTCGGAGTGAGATATGGTTTTCATAATCGTGGAGGTGTTTTAATTACATTGCAAATTTACCACCGTCCATGGGCAACATTCTTGCACTCCAAACTTAACAAATGCTAAATATGGCCGAATTTTTTCATACCACCGAGTTTTTGATACTCACACTCATCCTTGCCGCCGCGATCGTGGCCTTCCTGGCCATCCCGTCGGGACATGGCCCGGTGCGCGAGCTGACATTGGCCGGTGAATTGCTGCCGCTGACGCCCGACGATGCCGAGGCAGCCGTCAGGCTGATAGCCAACGACAGCGGCACGGTGACGCTGATACGCAGCGGATTGGTAGGGGTCGACGCTTCGGGAGCGGTGTCGCTTGCCGTCACTGTCAAAGGGTTTGACATCACCCTCGAGGAACGCATCACCCCCGGACGCTATGGCGGCGAACCGATTGGCGCCGCCATGTTTGAACTCGACTTTGTCGGCCGCGAGCGCTATCACATCCGCTACAACAGCGCACCCACCTCCACCGCCGCCACTCTCGCCCTCAACAACCGCCCCGGCTACACCACCCGCGTCCCCCTCCGCCACTAATGTGCCGCATTATTTTTGCCGACAGGATACAAAAAAAGCACCGTTGAGCGGTGCTTTTTTTATGGCGTTTAGTCGTGGGTCGTTTGGTGCCTTAGAGTCGTGGGCTATTTGCGGCGTCGCACTGAGCGGGTGGCGTTTGACGACGAGTTTTGCTTCTTGGGCTCTTTGGGCTTTTTGACTTTTTTCTCTTTTGCTTTGGTGTCTTTGCTGCCGCGTGTTGTGGCGCGTTTGCGGCTGTTGTCAGGGGCTTGGTCGCGGTCTTTGATGACGATGCTGTCACCCTCGGCCGAGGCTACCTGAGCGTTTTCGCGGGCCTCACGGGCTGCGATGACCTCTTCGCGCGACGGCACCCACAG
>CAZKNK010000012.1:0-41371 GCA_964554195.1 uncultured Staphylococcus sp. | reverse complement strand
GGATTTTAAACTAATTTTGTCAACAGTACTTCAAGGCGGATTGTTCATATTACAGAGCGCTGTCACCTGACAGATGGAATTTTTTTGAAATATTAAATTGAATTAAAATGAAATCAAAAATATTCACAAAGAGAGCATACGAACCGGAATCAGCCGATGATGGTTTCAGGATATACATTGATCGGCTTTGGCCTCGCGGACTTTCCCATGAAACGCTCCATTATGATTTGTGGGATAAAGAGATAGCACCTTCCAATGAATTGCGAAAATGGTTTCATGAAAATCCCGAAGCTGAGTGGATTGAGTTTGAAAAGCGATATAAAAACGAACTTCATGCTAATCCGGCCTACGCTTCCCTGAGGACACTTGTTGCGGCTAAGCCTGTGGTTACGCTGATATATTCCTCACATGATACGGAGCATAACAATGCTTTAGTACTTCAGAATCTTCTTACATCAGAACTTCCTGATTGCTGATATTTTGACCTCAAAGTTGTTTAACCGACTTTAATATGTTGGGTGGGGGAATTAACCTTGTGTTAACGCGAGGTTGGAAATATTTTTTGTAACTTTGCAAGTTATGAAGAAAAAAGAATCCGTTAAGCCTCGTGAGGGGCAGAATATCATAGTGGAGGGTGCCTGCGTCAACAATCTCAAGAGTGTGGACGTGGTGATTCCACGAGGAAAATTTATTGTCATTACCGGTGTGAGCGGCTCGGGGAAATCATCACTTGCGTTTGACACCCTATATGCCGAGGGGCAGCGCCGCTATGTGGAGAGCCTTTCGAGTTATGCCCGACAATTTATGGGGAAAATGCAGAAGCCTGAATGTAAGGCGATTCTCGGGCTTCCCCCGGCAATAGCGATAGAGCAGAAGGTCAACACGAGAAATCCACGAAGCACGGTAGGCACTTCAACCGAGATATATGATTATATCCGGTTGCTGTTCGGACGTGTGGGTCACACTTTCTCCCCCATATCCGGAGCGGAAGTCAGAAAGCACTCTGTGGATGATGTGGTGGGTTATGCTTCCAAGTATCCCGAAGGGACACGTATAGCGGTTGCGGCTCCGGCCAGGCTGCCCGAAGGTCGCAAATTGCGCTCGCAACTTGATGTTTATTTCAAGGCTGGCTACTCACGTCTTATCACAGACGTCGGTGACTTCTCCGACATTGAGGATATGCTTGCCGATGACAATCTTCTGCCTGACACTCTGTCTGACCGCTATCTGCTTATTGACCGTCTGGCTATCAGCTCCGACCCCGACGAGCAGAGCCGTCTGGCCGATTCAATCGAGTCCGCATTTTTTGAAGGTGACGGGGTGATGGTGCTTTTCGCATGGCATGACGGTAAAGTGATTTATAAAGAATTCTCCAAACGTTTTGAGGCTGACGGTATGACTTTCAGTGAGCCGAACGATATGATGTTTAACTTCAATAATCCCGTCGGTGCCTGTGACGTGTGCAACGGATTCGGGAAAGTGTTGGGCATCGATCCGCGACTTGTTGTGCCTAATCCCTCTCTTTCGGTCTATGATGACGCCGTGGCATGCTGGAAGGGTGACAAGATGAGTGAGTGGAAACGAGATTTTATCGCGGTTGCTTCCCGTCAGGGCTTTCCGATACATAAGCCTTACGTTGATCTGACCGAGCAGCAGCTTGATCTTCTCTGGCATGGTGACGGTACAAGCCGCTTCCCTTGCATTGACAACTTCTTCCGCATGGTTGAAGAGAATCAGTATAAAATACAATACAGAGTCATGCTCGCACGCTACCGTGGTAAAGCCGAGTGTCCGGCATGTCACGGGTCCCGCCTGAAGGAGGCTGCTTCGTATGTGAAAGTTGGTGGTAAGACGGTGGGCGAAATCGTAAAGATGCCTGTGGATGAACTGCTCGATTTTTTTAATTGCCTGACGCTTGACGAGCATGATTCAAAGATAGCAAGCCGTCTGCTCACGGAAATCCGTAACCGTATAGGCTATCTTGTGGAGGTTGGTCTCGGTTATCTGACGCTTGACCGCCTTTCGTCCACGCTCTCGGGTGGTGAAAGTCAGCGAATCAATCTTGCCACATCGCTCGGAAGCAGTCTTGTCGGTTCACTATACATCCTTGACGAACCTTCAATCGGACTCCATTCCCGCGACACTGACCGACTTATAACGGTGCTGAAAAAACTCCGTGATGCCGGTAACACGGTGATTGTTGTGGAGCATGACGAGGAAATAATGCGGGCAGCTGATTATATTATTGATGTCGGTCCGGATGCAGGTCGTCTCGGCGGTGAAATCGTGTTTCAGGGAACTCCCGATAAACTTATTGAGAGTGAGGGCTACACGGCCCGTTATCTGACAGGCAAACTGACCATTCCGGTGCCTAAAACACGACGCAAGTGGCGCGATTCCATTAAGATCGCCGGCGCCCGTGAGCATAATCTGAAGAGTATCGACGCCGAGTTTCCGCTTGGTGTGATGACGGTGGTTTCGGGCGTGAGCGGTTCCGGAAAGTCCACTTTGGTCCGCGATATTCTTTATCGCGCTCTTCAGCGGCACTTCGGTGAGGCTACGGATGCCCCGGGTGGATTCCGGTCGCTCGGCGGTGATCTTTCGCGCATATCAGGGGTGGAGTTTGTTGATCAGAACCCTATAGGAAAATCATCACGGTCCAATCCGGCCACCTATCTCAAGGCTTTTGATGAAATCCGACGTCTCTTTGCCGCTCAGCAGGAGGCCGTTCAGCTTGGCCTGACTGCTTCTGACTTCTCTTTTAATGCCGAGGGCGGGCGGTGTGAGGAATGTAAGGGTGAGGGATTCATCACTATCGAGATGCAGTTTATGGCCGACATCACAATCCCCTGTGAGAGTTGTCACGGCAAGCGTTACACTCCTGATGTGCTTGATGTGCGCTATCGGGGAAAGAATATCTATGACGTTCTTGAGATGACTATCAATCAGGCTATAGAATTTTTCTCGGAAGAGGGTGGAAGTATTGAGAAAAAAATAGTCAGACGGCTCATGCCTCTAAAAGATGTCGGGTTGGGATATATCAAGGTCGGACAGAGTTCATCGTCGCTTTCAGGTGGCGAAAATCAGCGTGTGAAGCTTGCTTCATTCTTTGCCGACGAGAATTCAAAGCCTACAATGTATATTTTTGACGAACCGACCACCGGACTTCATTTCAACGACATTTCTCTTCTCCTCAAGTCATTTGACCGGCTTGTGGCCGCCGGACACACGGTGGTGATAATCGAGCATAACATTGACGTTATAAAGCGTGCGGACCACGTAATCGACATGGGTCCCGAGGGGGGTAGTGAAGGCGGCACTATAGTTTGCGCCGGCACTCCCGAGCAGATTGCTGCATGTCCGGACTCTTACACCGGTCGCTATCTGAAAGAAAAACTCGAAAAGTAAAACGAATAAATCGCATCATATATGGCAAAAATCGGAGATATTGTCCGCTTCCTCAACTCTACCGGAGGCGGTGTGATTAAAAGAATTGAAGGAAATATAGCTTACGTGGACGATGACGGATTCGAGACTCCGACGCTGCTCCGCGAATGTGTGGTAGTGGCGCAGGCTCAGGAGACACGTGAAAAAATCAATGTCACGATGGCTCCGTCGGTCACATCGTCACCAAAACCTTCGGCGGTTCCCCGCGCTGCCGCTGAACCGGAACCTGACACCGTTGACGTCGAGGAAACTCCCGAAGGCGAGAAACTCAACATTGTACTTGCCTACGAGCCGACCGACATCAAACGCCTCAATACCACTACGTTTAATGCATTTCTTGTCAACGATTCCAACTATTATCTCTATTTCACATATCTGACCCGAGCCGACGGGAGCGAAGGATGGACTACCCGTTATGCCGGAGTGGTTGAGCCAAACATTCAGATATGGATTGACGAATTTGAGCCAGAGGCTTTGGCCGAAATGGACCGAATCTGCGTTCAGATGATTGCTTTTAAGCAAGGTAAGGAGTTTCGTCTTAAGTCACCTGTGGCGATGGAGCGCAAACTTGACACTACGAAGTTTTTCAAACTCCACTGTTTCCATGACAATGTGTATTTTGATACGAAGGTGATTGCCGTGGATATAGTGAAGAATGATGTCACTGCCCGACAGCAGGTGATGGATTCATCACGCATCGAGGAGGCTGTGAAAGCGAAAAAAGCCATTGATCGCCGCAAATCCGTTAAGGTAAGGAAGCGCGATATCAGAAAGGGTGAGATTATTGAGGTGGATCTTCACATCGCCGAACTGGTCGATACCACAGCAGGACTCTCGCCATCGGATATGCTTAATCTACAGATAGATGAGTTTCGTCGTGTGATGGATGCGAATCTCAAGAACAAGGGTCAGAAAATAGTCTTTATCCACGGTAAGGGCGAGGGTGTGCTGCGTCAGGCGCTGATGAAGGAACTCAACCACCGATACAAGGGACATGACGTTCAGGACGCATCGTTTAGAGAATACGGATTCGGTGCAACTCAGGTGACCATCTGACATAAGGGAGGAACGGAATATGATTTATTGGTTCAGCGGAACGGGCAACAGCCGTAGGGTGGCTTTTGATCTTGCGCAGTTGCTCGACGAGAGGTTGGAGATGATGACGCCCGGTGTGTCGACTGATGACAGCCGGGTGATCTGGGTGTTTCCGATTTACTCATGGGGAGTACCGCCTTACGTCCATCGGGTCATTGAGTCGGCTTCGTGTCCGGCTTACGCACATCACTTTATGGTGGCCACCTGCGGCGATGATGCCGGCAACGCAGCAAGTATGTGGCGGAAAAGCATAAATTCGCGCGGATGGGATGCCGTCGGGGTATATACGGTTATCATGCCTAACAACTATGTATGCATGAAGGGATTTGATGTCGATTCCGAAGAACTTGCGCGTGAAAAGCTTGCCGCCGAGCCTGCAAGAGTACGTGAGGTCGCTCTCGGAATTGAATCACGACGGAGAATTGATGATGTGATACGCGGGCGTTTCCCCTGGTTCAAGACCTCGATAATTTATCCCTGGTTTGTCCGTAACGCCATGTCGCCCAAACCATTTAATGTTGACGATAATTGCATTTCATGTGGTAACTGCATGGGTGCCTGTCCGCTTGACAACGTGATGCTTATAAACGGTAGCCCTGTGTGGGGCGACAACTGCGCCGGATGTCTTGGCTGCTATCATGCTTGCCCGCGTCATGCTATTAACTACGGTCGGGCCACGCAAAATAAAGGTCAGTATTATCTCGACTATATGGACTGATCACATTGCGCCGCGCGGATGATAACGGAGAATGCGTTCGCGCAGCGATTCGCGGTCAATGTGGAGATATATCTGTGTGGTAGCGATGCTTTCATGTCCGAGCATCATCTGGATGGCACGCAGATTAGCACCCCCTTCGAGAAGGTGAGTGGCGAAGGAGTGGCGGAGTGTATGTGGTGAGATGGTCTTGCGTATTCCGGCAAGTTCGGCGAGGTTTCTAACTATGGTGAAAATCATCTGTCGGGTCAATGCACCTCCGCGGCGGTTGAGAAACAGCGTGTTGTCAGCCTCGCGTTTCACCGTCATCCCGGCCCGGTCATCAAGCCACTCCCTGATGGCATCTACGGCTACTGGCGATAGGGGTGTCATCCGCTCCTTGTCACCTTTGCCTGTCACAAGCAGATAGCCTTCGTCAAGATACATTTTTGAAATCTGAAGTGTTACGAGTTCGCTTACACGCAGTCCGGATCCGTAGAGTGTTTCCATAATGGCACGGTTACGGCGTCCGAGTGGATCACCGAGGTCTATTGATGAAATCATGGCATCAATTTCCTCGATTGAAAGCACTTCGGGCAGATGGAGTCCGGTCCGTGGCGGCTCAAGAAGCTCGGATGGATCAGCCTCAATATATCCGTCAAGTGTGAGAAATTTGAAGAATGATCTCAGCCCGGCAACAATCCTTGCCCGGGAGCGTTCGGATATGCCTAAATCATGAAGATCTCCCATAAAAAGGCGTAATGTGTCGAGGGTGACTTCGGCCGGCGTGAGGTTTTCGTCAGATAGATATGACTCAAGTTTGGTAACGTCGGCCAGATAACCTTCCACGGAGTTGCCGGCCAGTCCGCGTTCAATGCGCAGATGGGCGGCATAGAGATCCTTCAGTTTCTGAAACTTAGGCAGAGTGCGCATCAGTATGATATTTCAAAATCCTGACGAGGAAGAGTTGGATTGCATACTGCTATCGCCGTATGTCCATTGGTGAAAGTCATTCCGGTCGCCAGCGTTTCGCAGAAGCGCGTAAAGGATTCTATGGCTCGTCGGGTGAAAAACAGAGTCTTTCCTGTTACATCACCGCAAATCGCTGCAACATCACATAGATCAGTCACAATGATGAAGTCAGCCCTTCCGGTTCCTGTCAGGCAACACCTGCTGCTCCATGCTTCAACAGTGGCTGATGCCGAGGGTTCGGTATGCGGAATCATGGCAACCGTGTCGGTTTGGCTTTGGTCAAGAACGCGGAAAAGAGTCATAGCGTCGGTCGGTCGGAGCGCACCGTTGAGGTGAGCGACGTCGGCCTTCAGGTTTTCAAAGGCATAATAGGGGTATGAACAGTTGAGAACCATTGTGATGTAGCCGAATGCAAACGGAGAGTGTACTCCGAAACCGCGTGTGCGCCTGAATCGAATTATTTTGTCACGTATGGCTGTGATGAGGTCAGACATTGGTCTCGGTTGACTTCTTTTTTCTCCGTCCTGTCAGCCACCATGCCGCAGCGGCGGCGAGCGCGATATATATCAGAATTATGGCAATGGTGGCAGCAGTGTCGGTGGTGTGGAGTGATTCGGGGTCAAAAGTCATCTCGATGGAGTGACTTCCGGCCGGAACCCGAATTGCGCGTAACAGGTAGTTGACCCGTCCGATTTCCACCGGATTCCCGTCAACGGTTGCTTTCCATCCCCACGGGAAGTAAACTTCGGAGAATACAGCGATTCCGTCTGTTGCCCGTTCGTAATGATAAGTCAGTCGGTTAGGAGCGTATGTGGTCTCAAATATAGTGTCTGATTCTGCTTTTGGTGTGGCTGTGCCGAGCATGTCGGCGAAGCGGCGGTCGGCTACGGTTTCCGAACGCAGATTCAGTTGCGAGAGTGCATCCATTTCCTGGTCCGGATTGTTGACATAAATAATTTTATCAGCGAACCATGCGTTGCCCTGAGCCTCGGGATTGAGCATCGGACCTTGTCCGTCAACCACATATCGGGTATTGAGCATATTAAGCACATTCCAATCGGCGTCATTTGGCTCACCGCGTAGGAAGTTTGACAGATGCCTGTCAATCAAATCCTGATAGCGTGTAAGTTTGGCAGCGTGATAACCACCGATCATTTTATGATAATAGCTCGGGTCAGCGCTCTGGAAACGTGGAATGTCCATTACGCGATAGTTCATGGTAGTGTCGGAAAGAATATATTCGTCTACCGGAGTCTTTGCAATGGGAGCGGCTGCCGTTGTGTAACGTGTTGTCACAAAGCTGTCATGATTTACATAACGCTTGTCGACCGTGTAGAGGTCAAGGAATGTTGCCACTGCGAGTACGGCCACCGTAAAGCCCATGTTTAGTTTGCCTCGGAAGTAGAAGAACAGTGCGATGAATCCTACGGCTATGAATGTCAGACTTCTGAGCGCATCGGTACGGATTAGATTCTCACGAAGGCTGACGACGGCATTGTAGATTTGGGGCGAGTTTAAACTGAACATGTTCATGATTTCACGTTCGGATATTCCCTGATCTATTAGTGAAGCCGTGATCATGCGGTCGATATAGCGGTCATTGTCGGTGATTACAGAGCCGTAGAAACTTGGACTGACTATGGCGGCAAGGCAGAAGAAGGCGCAGATTCCGAAACTCCATGCTGCGGGTTTCAGTAATCCGGTACGTTGTTCGGCAGGGGTGGAGAAGATTTTCTGAAGGCCGAGGGCTGCGAGCAGCGGAATGGTGAACTCCGCTATGACAAGGATGCTCTCCACGGTGCGGAATTTACCATACATAGGCACGACAGCAAGCATAAGGTCGGTGAAGGCCATCGCATGTCGTCCCCATGAAAGGACTATCGAAAACAGCGTCAGTGCGACGAGCGCCCATGTGAGAGCTTCGCGTCGCCTGATGATGACTGCCATCAGGGCGAGTGACATGATCAGCGCTCCGGCATAGACAGGCCCGTTTGTTCCTTCCGGATCGCCGAAATACTGGCTCATGTAGCTCACATATTGTTTCTCCATCTCGCCGAGTTTGTCGGCGTCGGGCAGCTGAGCAAGATTAACAGCGACCATATTACCCTTTTCGGGCTTGGCCGACGCTCCGCCCTTGATGTTAGGGATGAGCAGGGAGAAGGTTTCTGACGGCTGATAGCTGTATTGGGTGATATAGTTTTTGTCAAGCCCCTGGGTAGATGCGGCTTCCGGTGAGGCGGGTTGAGTAAGCTCGCTGTGGCGACCGCGCATGGTTTCTTTGGAATATTCGTAGGTGTTGTATAAGCTCGGCAGATTGGCCGTTACCGCCAAAGCGGCAGCTACGGCGAGAACACCGGTGGCTATTCCCCACTGTTTTAGCTGTTTGTGACGTATGGCGGAGCAGAACATGGCTATGATCACTCCTACTATGACAAACAGGAAATAATAGGTCATCTGAACGTGATTCTGCGCTATCTGCATCATGGCAAACAGAGCGGCCAACGCTCCTCCCGCAAGATAGCGTCCACGGTAGCAGAGAATTATACCGGCAATCGTGGGTGGAACGTATGCCAGCGTGAGGAATTTCCAAATGTGGCCTGCACCAATAATAATAATAAAGTATGAGGAGAATCCGTAGGCAAACGCACCGAGCAGTGCAACCGGCCACCTCATCCGCAGCGCAAACATCAGAATCAGGAACCCTGTCATCATCATGGCAAGCAACTGTGACGGTGAAGGCAGACCGAGACCCATCAGAGTGTTGATCCAGCTGAAAAGTGCTGTTGAAGGGTAGGAGGGGGAAATCTGGAAGGTGGGCATACCCGAGAAAAGCGAGTTTGTCCAACGGGTTACTTCGCCGGTCTGCTCAGCGAATGCTTTGGCTTCCTGGCCTATGGCTATGCCCTGCTGCATGTCATGCTGCCGGAGCGAATTACCCTCATAGGCATCAGGGAAGAAAAATATAAACGCCACAACGGCAATTATGGCTACGCAGCCGATGAAACTAAGCACCCTGTGGGATGTCAGGCGTGAGATAATTGATTTGACCGATATGGCGGGCGATTTTTTTTCAGCAGTCATCTGATTTATTCTATTGAGTCGGTTTGTTCCGGTTTAGGGGCGGGGAGTTCTTCGGTGACGGGTGTGACAGCATAGTCGGTCAGACCGGTTCGGTAAGCAGTGGCGAGAGAGTCGAAATTGTAGCGTCGGTCGGCCTCGAGTGCTTTCCTAAGGTCTTTGGGGTTGATGCTCAGACCTATGTCATATACGTCAACATATTTGCGCATTGTTTCGTATGCCCGTCGGCTGTTGTGTTCGGCGCGAGCCTTGTTCACCACGTCGGCAAATGTGGCAAGCACACTGACGGTCTGCGCCGGAGTGAGGTCATCGACCATGAGAGCAAGACTGTCGGCGATATTTGATGCCTGACGTATGTCGCCGGAGTTAATGGCGTCGTTGAGTCCGGATTCATGTGTGGAAATAGCAGTTTCCACTTCCGGCGACGATGCCGGTTCGGTCGACTCGGATTTGCCGCATCCCGTGACCGCAGCAGCCACTGAAACGGCGAGTATGAGTGATTTCAGATTGATGTTCATCAGAGTGAATGGTTTATTAACCTGCAAAATTAACAAATCTTGTCAAGACACCGCGCAACGAAATGTTAAAATATAATGGCTTAAAAATTCTGTAACCGCAATGTAACACGGAGGGAAACCGCAGAAAAACTTCTTACAGGGTCGAGGATGATGAAAAAACGGCCAAAAATTAGGAAATTCAGCTCAATTATATAACTTTTACACTTTAAAATTTGAGAAATTCATTTAAAATTGCTTACTTTGCACCGAAAATTTGAAAATTACTAATAAACCCAAAATTACACAACTATGTCTGAAATCGAATCTCGAGTTAAAGCTATCATCGCTGACAAACTCAGCCGCGACGAGAACGAGGTAACCAACGAAGCAGAATTCACCAAAGATCTTGGTGCTGATAGCCTTGACACCGTAGAACTTATTATGGAATTTGAGAAGGAATTCGGCGTTAAGATTCCCGATGATCAGGCTGAAAACATCAAGACTGTTCAGAACGCTATCGATTACATTGTTGAAGCTACAAAGTAATTTGTTCTCCGAAAAGAAATTCCCCGGCTCCTCCCCCTTACTGAGCGGGTGGAGCCTTTTTTATTAAACTGTATATCATACAATCTCTCTGCTCTATAAATATATATGGAATTAAAACGAGTAGTAGTTACCGGTCTTGGCGCCATCACTCCTCTTGGAAATGACGTCACTACCACATGGGCCAATGCCGTAGCTGGAAAAAGCGGGGCAGGTCCTATCACTCATTTTGACGCCTCGAAATTCAAAACCCAGTTTGCCTGCGAGGTTAAGGACTACAATCCCAATGACCATTTTGACCGCAAAAAGGCCCGTCAGCTCGACCTCTACGCGCAGTATGCCCTTGTAGCAGCCCGTCAGGCCGTGGCCGATTCCGGTATTGAGGAAGCTTCAAACCTTGACCGCAACCGTGTGGGTGTGATTGTGGCTGCCGGTATCGGCGGACTGCACACATTTGAGGAAGAGGCCGGATATTATGCCAAAAACGAGGAGCGTGGCCCGATGTATAATCCTTTCTTCATCCCGAAGATGATTGCCGACATCGCATCAGGTCACGTTTCTATGGAATATAGTTTCCACGGTCCTAATTATGGTGTCGTTTCGGCTTGTGCATCGTCAAACAATGCTATCATTGACGCCTTTAACCTCATCCGTCTCGGTAAGGCCGACGCTATCGTTACAGGTGGTGCTGAGGCTGCTATCTTCCCCGCCGGTGTGGGTGGCTTCAACTCGATGCATGCTCTCTCGACCCGCAACGATTCTCCCGAAACCGCATCACGTCCCTTCAGCGCGTCGCGCGACGGATTTGTAATCGGTGAGGGTTCGGTTGTGCTGATTCTTGAGGAACTTGAACATGCCAAAGCCCGCGGTGCCAAGATCTACGCCGAGGTTGCCGGTGGCGGTATGAGCGCGGACGCTCATCACATCACAGCCACTCATCCCGAGGGACTGGGTGCCATCCTGTCAATGAAAAATGCTCTTGAGGATGCAGGCATGAAACCGGAGGACATCGACTATATTAATGTTCACGGAACTTCTACCCCCGTCGGTGATATTTCTGAGGTCAAGGCTATAACAGAAGTGTTTGGCGAACATGCCCATAAGCTCAACATCTCGTCGACCAAGTCGATGACCGGTCACCTTCTCGGTGCTACCGGAGCGCTTGAGGCTATGTTCTCTATCCTTGCCATTGACAATAACATTGTGCCTCCCACCATCAACCATGAGGATGGTGACGAAGATGAGCGTATTGACTATACTCTCAACTTTACTTTCAACAAGGCTCAGGAGCGTGAGGTGCGCGCTGCACTTTCAAACTCATTCGGCTTCGGTGGTCACAATGCCACTGTTATCATGAAGCGCTACGAGGAATAATTTCCTTGTCGGATATTCTACGTCAGGAGGCGGATTAACCCAATCGGGAATCTGTCTCCTGTCTGTTTATAGGGACTAAAAGATGACGAAAATGTGAACAGAAGCCCATCTGAATTGGTTTTTATGATAAAAGATAATAAAAATGACTTCTGTTTCAACTGCAACTCCACAGAGAGTCGGAGTGTCGCCTGCTCCGAAAAATTATGCACTTTTCGTTACGTTTATCGCAATAATAGGCGCATTTTCGTCGCTTGTCAACGATATGTATCTCCCCACCATTCCTTCGATGATGAAGGAGTTTCACACCACACCCTCAATGACCCAGATGGGAATCTCAATGGCAATGATCGGGATGGGACTCGGTTCGGTGTTATGGGGGTCGGCGAGTGATCGATACGGACGTAAACCTGTACTGATTGTTTCGCTGATTATATTTGTGATTGCTACAGCGCTTTCGCTTTTTTCAAGAAACATTACATATTTCATAGTGTGCCGACTGTTTCAGGGACTCGGTGCGGGTGGAGCAATGGTTCTTTCCACATCAATTCCTGCCGATGTGTATATGGGTCGGCAGCTTGCGAAACTTATGGCGATTGTAGGTGCAATCAACGGAGTTGCCCCGGCACTCGGCCCTGTGTTGGGCGGATTTATGGCTGAGTGGGTAGGTTGGCGCGGTATTTTCGTCGTGCTGCTTGTCATTGGTGTCGGCATGACACTCTGGACAACCCGCTATCATGAGACCCTTCCGCCTCAGCGACGGCTTCAGGCCCGAGGATTTTCAGAGTATGTCAAGGCTTACCGCTCGCTTTTTACCAACGGTCGCTTTATGCTGTATGTCACCATTAAGGCTGTGGCAATCGGACTGCTCTACGCTTACATTGCCTCCGCGCCTTTCATCATCCAGACTCACTATGGATTCAGCGCAATGACATTTGGCTTGATTTTCGGTGGCAACGCTCTGGCAATGAGTGTGGGATCGTGGCTCGCCCTCCGCTTCAAGGTTATGAAGCAGGGAATGGTTGTGGGCTGCATAGGTATGTTTGTTTTTGCCGTGGCCGAAGCCTTTGTGATGTGGAATGGAGCATCTTTTTTGCTTTATGAGCTTTTTGCCGTGCCGATGCTTCTCTTTTCCGGTATGATTTTTTCAAATGCGAACACGCTTTCAATGGAGGTTGGTCGCGATGAAGCCGGAACGGCGTCAGCAATTCTGAGTGTGGTCAAATATGCTTTTGCCGCCATTGTGTCGCCTCTTGTCGGACTCGGTGATATGTTTCATTCGGCTGCGATAGCATACGTTGCCGTGACATCGGTGGCTGTTGTTCTTGCCTGGAGGGCTTATCGCTTGTCACCTCTTGCCGACATGGAGCGTAAATGAAATTCGAAGAAAAAACTTCACACCATCATAACGGGTGAAGTTGCATCACGCCCGCTGACCGGTGACCACAAGATTATTGGTGTTTAAAGTTATTAATCTATTAATAATCAAGGTGTTAAGTTTCGGGTAAAAACAAAAAAAGAAATGTCTCACGACATCTCTTTTCCTTTAAACCTTTATCTTAATCTAATACTATGAAAAACACACATGCAAAAGTAATAAGTTTATTCGGAATATACACAATCCCAAGCGATGTTTTAACAAAATTTAATGATTTGTGATGCTGAATAATCCTTTGTAGATAACGTTTAGTTATAAAATTTACGCGCATAGTCTTTATTAGTAATCTTTATGGAAATATTTTTGCTAATTTTGTATATTACAATTATGCAAATTTAAATCATAATTACGGACATAAAATGCCACATCTATATATCACGGATCTTGACGGGACACTTCTTGACGATTCTTCGTCAGTAAGTCGGGAGAGTGCGACCATCATATCAGAACTCTCGGCCCGCGGTGCCATGATCTCTATTGCCACAGCCCGAACTCCCGCAACTGTTGAAAAACTGTTGCGTTACACTGATATCCGTATTCCGGCTATTGTGATGACCGGAGCTTCAATGTGGGACCGGCAGAAGCGTCGCTATGTGAATCCGAGGCTGATTCCTTCGGCAAACGCTGCCAAAGCAATAGATGTTTTTATCAGAAACGGCCTTCAGCCATTTGTCTATACGATCAGCGGCGAGTTGCTTGAGGTTTTTCATCACGGTCCGCTGACTCCTGAGGAGCAAACTTTTGTTGACCTGCGTAAAGACCTTGAGCTTAAAAAGTTTTATCTCGATTCATCGGAGCGACGGGTACGTGATGCTGAAAATGTGATTCTGATTTTCGGTATGGGTCATGAGGCGCAACTTGGTGAGATAGCCCGGCAACTCGAAGCGGCGGGTGACTATTCGATTTCATTTTATGAGGACAATGCCTCGCCACAGTTCTATATAGAAGTGTTTGCTGAGGGAGTTTCAAAGGCTGCGGCGGTGACTCGTCTGGCCGGGGATATTGGTGCGGACGGAATCACGGTATATGGTGATAATCTCAATGACCTCTCCATGATGGAAGTGGCTGATGATAGTGTGGCGGTCAGCAATGCCAAGCCGGAAGTACTTGCCCGGGCATCGCGCTGCATCGGTCCGAACAGCAGTGACGCTGTGGCCAAGGATATTAAAGCGCATTTTGAAAAGACGGCTCCGTTGGTGTCTGTCCTTATAATCACATATAATCAGCGTGATACCATTCGTCGAGCCATTGACTCGGTTATCGGACAGGAAACCGATTACTCCTACGAGATACTGATTGGTGATGACGGTTCAACCGACGGCACCCGCCAAATATGTGAGGAATATGCGTCGCGTTATCCCGGTCTTGTTCGCCTGATGCCGGAAGCTCCAAACAAGGGAATGCTACGCAACTATTTTGATACTTTGGCTTCCGCGAATGGCAAGTATATAGCGGATTGCGCCGGAGACGATTGCTGGTGTGATACGCACAAGATTAATGTAATGACCGGGATTCTCGAGCGGAATCCTGACGTGACAGCAGTGTTTTCAGACGCAAGACTGGTCTATGACTCAGACCCGTCACGCACCATGACCACCGACACCAATCCCGCCACATCCCGTTGGCGTGACGGTCGCTTTAGGGGGCATGACATCCTTGAGGCCACGCTTAATCACACAAATGCCCTTCCTTACATACTTTCCACTGGAATCTACCGCAGGGCTGCGATAGAGAAAATCATGCGCATTGACCCGCTGATGGTGTGCAACCCTGAATTCGGGATAGAGGATGTTCCCGTAATTGCTGCTGCGGCATCAGAGGGGGATATAATTCATATTCCGTCGGTTACGCTTGATTATTACCAACGTGATGAAAGCGTTTCAATGAGCCGCAATCTCGAAAAATTGATTCGGTTCTACTGCCGGTCGCTCCATTGCTCGCATGTGTTGGCCGATTTCTACGGGATTGCCGAGAAGCGATTGACAGACGTGCATCGCTCAAAATCAGATTTTCTGGTATCGGCATCGTTCAATTCCGGCAGTAAGGAAATGCGTCAGCTTGTGACCAATTCGCTGAAAGAGTGGCAACTATCACTGTCGCCAAAAGCCCGTTTGCACCTGTGGCTGATGCGTAGTCGGACAGTGTGGAATCTTGCTCGGAAACTGAAGAAAAAAATTATTTTACGAAATGATTGATTTTTTGTAAATTTGTCCGGTTGAAGCGGTTTATCGCTCCGATTTATCGAAACTTTTTTTACTGATATATACAGATGGCTATTGTAACTAAAAAAATGGCGTTGGATTACCATCGTTATCCACGTCCCGGAAAAATTGAAGTTATTCCGACAAAACCTTATTCTACCCAGAACGACTTATCCCTGGCCTACTCACCCGGTGTGGCCTATCCATGTCTCGAAATTCAAGAGCATCCTCAGGATGCGTATGACTATACTGACAAGGGCAATCTCGTGGCCGTTATTTCAAACGGTACCGCAGTCCTCGGTCTCGGTGATATAGGTCCTCTCGCCGGCAAGCCCGTGATGGAGGGAAAGGCCCTGCTTTTCAAGATTTTTGCCGGTCTTGATTGCTATGACATTGAGGTAAACGAAAAGGACCCTGACAAATTCATTGAGATCGTAAAGGCCCTTACTCCGACATTCGGCGGAATTAACCTTGAGGACATCAAGGCTCCCGAATGTTTTGAGATAGAAACCCGACTTAAGGCTGAGTGTGACATCCCCGTGATGCATGATGACCAGCACGGCACATCCATCATCTCGGCTGCCGGACTGCTCAACGCCCTTGAAATCCAGGGCAAGGACATTCATGACATCCGTCTGGTGGTCAATGGTGCCGGAGCTGCCGCCGTTTCATGCACACGCCTTTATATTGCTCTCGGTGTACGTCCGGAGAATGTGGTTATGTGTGACAGCCGCGGTGTCATCCGCAAGGACCGTGAGAAGCTCACCCCGCAGAAAGCACAGTTTGCCACTGATCGTGACATCCACACACTTGCCGAAGCCATTAAGGATGCCGACGTGTTCCTCGGACTTTCAGTGAAGGATGTCCTCACCCCCGAAATGGTAAAGACAATGGCCCCCAAGCCAATCGTGTTTGCTCTTGCAAATCCTGATCCTGAAATTGCTTATGAGAAAGCAATCGAGAGTCGCCCCGACATCATTGTTGCGACAGGCCGCAGCGACTATCCCAATCAGATCAACAATGTTCTCGGATTCCCCTACATTTTCCGCGGCGCTCTTGACTGCGGTGCAACGGAAATAAACGAGGCCATGAAGATCAAGGCCGTTTACGCCATTGCCGAACTTGCCAAGCAACCTGTTCCCCCGGCTGTAAACGCTGCCTACGAGCGCACAAACCTCCACTTCGGTCGCGAATATATTCTTCCTACCGCGCTTGACCCCCGCCTGCTCACTTCGGTGGCCCCCGCTGTGGCTAAGGGTGCTATGGAGAGCGGCGTAGCCCGCCGTCCCATCACTGACTGGGAGGCTTACGACGAGAAACTCCGCCGACTCAAAGGTTATGACAAGAAACTCATGCGCCGACTCAACGATGAAGCTCATGCCAATCCCAAACGTGTGGTATTTGCTGAGGCCAATACCGACAACATGCTCCGAGCCGCATCAATCGTGGCTGCCGACGGTCTGGCAATACCTATCCTGCTCGGCAACGAGGAGATGATTGCCAAACGTGCAAAGCGTTTAGGCCTCAACATCGAGGGCATCGAGATTGTCAATCCGCGCCATGACCGTGAGGCTGTACGCCGCGATGCCTTTGCCAAGCATCTCACTGAGAAGCGTCGCCGCGACGGTCTCACATATCCTGATGCACTCGAGAAAATGTTTGACCGCAACTATTTCGGCATGATGATGGTGGAGACCGGTCAGGCCGATGCCTTCATTGCCGGTACCCGCTCGGCCAACAGCTATGTGGGTGATATTGCCCGTGAGGTTGTGGGTATCCGCAAGGGTTACAACCACTTCGCTACAATGCATATTCTCGAGACAAACCGCGGAACCTTCTTCCTTGCCGACACAATGGTCAACGGTGACTCTGATGAGGATGCTCTGCTCGACATCACCCGTCTGGCTAAGGATGCGGTTGAGTTCTTTGCTCATCAGCCTGTCATGGCTATGGTGTCATACTCCAACTTCGGCTCAAATAAAGAGAGAGAGAGCATGAAGGTGCATAACGTGGTGGAGAAGATGCAGAACCTGTTCCCGACATTGGCTATTGATGGCGAAATGCAGATCAACTATGCGCTTAACCGTAAACTCCGCGACGAAAATTATCCCTTCACCCGCCTTAACGGTCGTGAGGTAAACACCCTCGTTTTCCCCAACTTATCAGCCGCAAACGCTGCTTATCGTCTGATGCTTGAGATGGGCGTAGGTGAATCGATCGGCCCGATCCAGATGGGTCTGAACAAGCCTATCCACTTCATCAGCATTGATGCCGATGTGCGTGACATCATTAATCTCACCGCCATCGCCTCCATTGACGCAGGCATTGAGGAAACCAAAGCCCTTGAGCGCGGTCATAACTAATAGAATCCTTTTGCCGCAGGCCGGCTGTCAAACTCCGGTCTGCGGCTTATATCAATCAATTCTCAACTATTTAACTATGAAATCTTTAAAATTCATCTTTCTCGCGCTCGTGTTTGTTCTCGGCTCAGCCGTGACTGCAAATGCGCAGTTCCGTTTCGGTTTAAAAGCCGGTGTGGCCATCAACTCACTGAAGTTTGACAAGAGTGCTTTTGAATCTGACAATCAGGCCGGTTTCCTCGGTGGTGTGACGACCCAGTTCACTGTTCCCGTGATTGGTGTCGGCTTTGACCTTTCAGCCCTCTATGTTCGCCGCAACTCCAAGTTCATGCTTGCTAATGACGTTCAGAAGAACAACCGCGACTATATCGAAATCCCCCTCAACCTCCGCTGGAACATCGGTTTGCCCGGTGTAGGCAAGATCATCAGTCCGTTCATCACAACCGGTCCTTCGGTAGCATTCCTCTGCTCAAAGAGCGAGTTCAAGGAATTTACCAATAAGAAAGCTGACTGGGCCTGGAACTTCGGTCTCGGCATTCAGCTTGTCAATAAAGTTCAGATCGGTGCAAGCTACGGACTGGGTCTTTCAAAAGCCCTTAAGATTGCAGGCCAGGGAGAATACGTTGGTAACACAATCCCCGGCAAAAACCGCTATTGGACCGTCACGGCAGCATACCTGTTCTGATGTGACATACGTATGTTTCGCCGGAAACGTACTTATCTGATTAAATGATATATCCCGAAAAAATTGAACAGAAAATAGGTTTTGACGGTGTCAGAACCCTGATTAAGCAACGGTGCCACTGTGAAGGTGCGCGCCGTTGCTGCGATGATATGGCCTTCATGACTGACTATTCCGCAGTCAGTGCAGAACTTCGGGCCACCGATGAGATGCGCCGTTCGCTTGAGGCGGCGGAGACAGTGCCTCTTGATGAAATCACCGACATAGATGCTGAACTTCGTGCTGCTAAAGTGGCCGGACACTTCCTGTCGGTTGCCGAATTTGTCAAGGTGCGCAAGGTGCTTCGCTGTATTGCTGCCGTGAGGGCTTTTTTCTCAAAAAATGTAGCTGACGACGGCGCAGGAGTCTATCCTGTCCTGTCAGAACTTTCAGCTCCGTTGGAGCCGTGTCCCGCTGTGGCGTCGGACATAGATCGTGTGCTTGATCAGAACGGTAATGTCAAGGATAACGCTTCACCCGCATTGGCCGAAATCCGGTCGCAGCTTCGCTCCATGTCAGGCCGTGTCAACGCCATCATGCGCCGCGTCATGGCTCAGGCCATCAGTAGCGGACTTGTGGAACCTGACGCTTCACCCGGCATACGTGACGGCCGACTTGTGATTCCGGTTTCACCCATGAACAAACGCAAGATCTCCGGTATTGTCCACGATGAATCCGCCTCGGGTAAAACTGTGTTTATTGAACCGGCTGAAGTTGTTGAGGTCAATAACATGACACGCGAACTCCAGATTGAGGAGCGGCGAGAGATTGCCAGAATCCTGACGGCACTCACTGACAAGATTCGCCCCTACGCTGACGACCTTCTCCTTTCGGCTGATATTCTTTACCGGCTTGATTTCATCAGGGCAAAAGGTGTATTTGCGCGTGAAACCGGGGGATGCCTGCCAGGACTGTCCGACAAACCCGAACTTGAGTGGTATCATGCCTGTCATCCCATGCTTCAGCTCTCGCTCATGAAGCAGGGTAAGGAGATTGTGCCGATTGACATAACACTCTCACCTTCGCAGCGCATACTCATCATATCCGGACCGAATGCGGGCGGAAAATCAGTGTGCCTGAAAACAGTAGGAACGCTTCAGTACATGACTCAGTGTGGTGTGCTGCCCACACTTTATGATAATTCACGTGTCGGGCTGTTCACTGATCTGCTTGTTGACATCGGCGACGATCAGTCTATTGAGGATGATTTGAGTACCTACAGTTCTCATCTCCGCAACATGAAACTGATGATTAACCGGGGACGCAACACATCCCTGTTGCTTATCGACGAATTCGGCGGAGGTACGGAGCCGCAGATAGGCGGCGCCATAGCCCAGGCCATTCTCCATCGCTTCAATACACTCGGAATGTGGGGTGTCATCACTACGCATTATCAGAATCTTAAGCATTTTGCAGAGGATACAGAGGGTCTTGTCAATGGTTCGATGCTCTATGACCGACACCTCATGCAGCCGATGTTTAAACTCTCCATCGGCAATCCCGGAAGTTCATTTGCCCTTGAAATTGCCCGAAAGACCGGACTCCCGGCTGAAATTATTGACGAGGCTAAGGAAATAGTCGGTTCCGATTATGTGAATCTGGACAATTATCTGCTCGATATAACCCGCGACAAACGCTATTGGGAAAACAAACGCCTTGCAATCAAACTGAAAGAAAAGAAACTTGAGGAACTGCTGGCCCGTTACACTGATGATGCCGAGACACTTCGCACGAGCCGTCGGGAAATTCTTGACGAAGCGCGTCGGGAGGCCCGCAAGATAATTGACGGGTCAAATGCTCGGGTCGAAAAGACTATAAGTGATATTCGTAAGGCGCAGGCTGAAAAGGAGGAGACAATCAGACTTCGCCGGCAGCTCCGTGACGATCGACTTGCCCTCGAGGAAAACACCACTGCTGATCATCCTTTGCTCAAGAAGGCGCCCAAACGGAAAAAACGACCGGCTCAGACCCAACCTGCCGCTGAAATGCCGCTTGAGGTCGGCTCAAACGTGAAGCTTGACGGACAGGGGACTGTAGGGACTATCACGGCTATTTCCGGTAAAAATGCCACCGTTACTTTCGGAAACCTCAAGACCACCGTAGCGCTCACCCGCCTAAAACCCACCACCGCTCAGGTTAAATCAGGAGCCTCGGGTAAGGTCAACTTTGTTTCCGGAGCAACAACCGATGCCTCCCGTAGCCGTCAGCTCAATTTCCGTCAGGAAATAGATGTGAGGGGCATGAGAGTGGATGAGGCTGTTCAGGCTGTCACCTACTATATTGACGATGCTATTCAGTTTAACGCTTCACGTGTCAGAATCCTTCACGGCACCGGGACGGGCGCTCTCCGCGAATATATCCGCAGGTATTTATCGACGGTCCCGGGCGTGGCGACGTTTCATGACGAGGATGTCAGATTCGGCGGTGCGGGCATCACGGTGGTTGAACTCGAGTAACCCGGCTCCGAAATACCCATTTTTAGGTATTTCACAATCGGATGGTTTTTCTGAAATTTGCACTCTGAAAATCGGAATTAAGCTAACAAGATGAGATTATCGCAACTCCCAACAGGGAAAAAAGCAGTGGTGGTTAAGATACTTGGCCACGGAGCTTTCCGCAAAAGAATGATTGAGATGGGTTTTATCCGCGGACAGGAAGTAGATGTGCTTCTTCATGCCCCGCTGATGGATCCTATCAAATATTCAATTATGGGTTATGAGGTTTCGCTCCGCCGGTCGGAGGCTGACCTTGTGGAGGTGAAGCCGATTCCTGTCAGGGATGAGGATCGCAGAAAGCAACACACCAACACCATCAAGTCTGATGATGAACATGACCAGTCGGAATATCGTGACCACAAGGTAATAAATGTGGCGCTTATCGGTAATCCAAACTGTGGCAAGACTTCGCTTTTCAATGTGGCCTCTGGCTCAAAAGAGCATGTGGGCAATTACAGCGGTGTCACTGTCGATGCCAAGAAGGGTCACCTTACATATAAGGGTTATCGTATTAATCTCGTTGACCTACCCGGCACATATTCTCTTGCAAGCTATTCTCCCGAGGAACTGTATGTGCGCCGTTATCTCAAGGACGAAACTCCCGACGTGATTGTCAATGTGGTGGACGGGTCAAATATTGAACGCAATCTCTATCTCACCACCGAACTTATCGATATGGACCGGAGTATGGTGATTGCTCTGAATATGTATGACGAGTTGCAGGCCAACGGTGTCAACCTTGACTTCCGCACTTTAGGCGAGATGATAGGAGTGCCTATTGTCCCGACCACTGCCCGGACAGGAGCCGGAATCGATACGCTGTTTGATACTGTGATTCGTGTTTTTGAGGGGACTGAGCAGAGTGTGCGTCACATCCACGTAAATCTCGGCAGCGAGATTGAGCATAGTGTCACTGCGATTAAGGATCTTATCAAGGCCGACCATCATATCGGACGCCATTTCTCGCCTCGCTATCTTGCCATCAAGTTGCTCGAAGGTGACAGCGAGGTCAATTCCATTATCAGTCCGTCGCCGGCTTCGGAACGCATCTTTGCTGTCCGTGATGCCGAGGTGGCCCGCCTTGAGAGTCTTGGTGAGAAGGAGGACATCACGTCGATGATTGCCAATGAGAAATATGGCTTTATTGCCGGCGCATTGGCCGAGACAATGACGAAAAACGAGATTGAACGTCACACGTCCACACGTATCATCGACACCATCGTGACAAACAAGCTTTTCGGCTTCCCGATCTTCTTTGCAATAATGTTTTTCATATTCTGGGCCACATTCTCACTCGGCTCATATCCTATGGAGTGGATTGAGGCAGGTGTGGAGTGGCTCGGTGATATAGTGGGCCGACTGATGCCTGACGGAATTCTGAAGGACCTGATAGCCGACGGCATCATAGGCGGTGTGGGAGGTGTGATTGTCTTTCTACCGAACATCCTGATTCTATATCTCTGCATCTCATTCATGGAGGATTCAGGCTACATGGCCCGCGCCGCATTCATCATGGACCGGCTCATGCACCGCATCGGCCTTCACGGCAAGTCGTTTATTCCACTTGTCATGGGTTTCGGATGTACGGTTCCGGCTATAATTGCCTCCCGTTCCATCGAGAGCCGCAGCAGTCGCATCATCACCATACTCATTAATCCGTTTATATCCTGTTCGGCCCGTCTTCCGATCTATGTTCTTATGATCGGCACATTTTTCCCCACGCACACCACTTTGGTGTTCACCGGAGTGTATCTGACCGGAATCGTTGTGGCTGTAGTCACGGCCAGACTTTTACGTAAATTTTACTTCAAGACAGACGTTACCCCCTTCGTTATGGAGCTTCCTCCTTACCGAGTCCCGACACTCAAGGCCACACTCCGCCATACATGGGGCAAGGGAGAGCAGTATCTCCGCAAGATGGGAGGAATCATTCTCATGGCAAGTATCATCATCTGGGCGCTTAATTACTTCCCGCATCATGACGATGTCCCGCAGAGTCCTGACGTGGTGGCAGTCGTTTCCTCGACAGATGATTCAGCCATAGACGTTAATTCTGACAGTTTTCTCGAAATGATGGGTAAAGCGGTGAATCCTGTCATGGCGCCGCTCGGATTCACGTGGAAAGCCACCGTGGCTGCCATAGCCGGAGTGCCAGCCAAAGAGATTGTCGTGTCTACACTCGGTGTGCTTTACACCGGTCAGGAGGACTCGGACACTGCATCGCTCGGTCAGCGACTCGAGGCTCCCAATCCTGTCACCGGCCATCCTGACTTCACCACGGCAAGTGCCTTGAGTTTCCTGATTTTTATTTTGCTTTACTGTCCGTGTATCGCAACCATAACCGCCATAGTGAAGGAGACCGGCAATATCGGGTATGGGGTTTTCTCGGTACTTTACAACACTGCCGTCGCCTGGATTATATCGTTTATCGTCTATAGTATCGCCTCCCTCTGATGTCGTCTGCCGATATTGTTTGTAGGTAATAAAAAGCATGAAATGGGGGTGAAAACGGGCTGAAAAGGGGTTTTTGACGCATTTTCACCATCGTTTTACGCAATTTTACGATTAAAGTTAGTTTTTATGACCTAATTTTGCTATCGTAAAAAACCATTCAAAAACGATATAACATTTCAAAAAGAACCATGAAACGTATCGCAGCTATGATTGCAGCCGCCGCCATGACATTCGGATCATTCGGCTCGGCTGAAGCGAAAAAAGTTCACACAGTAGGTGACAGCACAATGGCCAACTATGATGAAAATGCCACAGTCACCCGTGGCTGGTGCCAGTATCTCCAGCAGTTTCTCGAGGGCATCGAGGTAAACAACCGCGGCAAGAGCGGTTCATCAAGCAAGAGCTTCTATCAGGAGGCCGCTTACTGGACTTCTGTCAAGAAACAGATGCAGCCCGGTGACATCGTGCTGATCCAGTTTGCTCATAACGATGAGAAAAACGGCGGTATGGACGGTAACGAAGTAAAGGATTATTACACCGCACAGGGCAACACCACCGAAGCTGCCGCCACAGACTATCGCGGCACATGCCCCCACACCACCTACAAGGAATATCTCCGCAAGTATGTAAATGAGACACGCGAGGCAGGTTGCACCCCCATCTTGGTAGGTGGTATCTGCCGCATGTACTTCACCGGCAACACTATCCGCCGCAACGGACGTCATGACCTCGGTGACAGCTATTCGGAACTGACTTCCACCGGTATCAAGACCGGTCGCAGCGTCCCCGCATCGGATCACTCGATGGACTACACTTATCAGATGAAGCTTGTTGCAGAGGAGATGAACGTTCCTTTCGTTGACCTTACATCCGCCACTGCCGACCTGTATGTAAGCTATGGTGACAAAGATTGCCACTCTATTTTAGGCGACGGCGACGGTTCTACTCACCTCAGCGCCACCGGTGCCGCTCTCATTGCCCGCCGCTTCGCTCAGCTCTGCCAGGAACAGGGCCTCCTCTCGGAATATATCCATCTTACCAGCGAACTTTCCATAACACCCAACAGTGCTGACCTCGGTCAGGGCTATAAGGGCCAGTCGATGACCAAGGAGTTTATGGTGACAGGTTTTGACCTTACTCCCGCTGCCGGTAATGTAACCATTGCCGCATCAGGAAGTCTCAAGGTTTCGACCGATCAGAATGACTGGAAGCAGACCGTTTCAGTGGCTTACAACGGCGGAACTCTTATTCAGCGCTTCTATGCACAGATGCCTATCGAAAACGAGGGTGCCAACTCAGCTACCATCACCGTTACTGCCGGTGACAAGAATCTTGTAATTCCCGTGACCGTTACCGGTGTGCAGCTCAGTGGCGGCACAGAGGTGTCAGCCTACTGGCGTCTTGAGAGCGGTGACGAGTGTGTCACCGAAGGCCCTGTGACCGTAATTCCCGAATCATGGCACGAAATGTATGTCCAGCGTTATGCCAATCCTAACGCAAACACTATCTGGCCCGACTACACCGGTTTTGACGCTTCACGCAAGACTCAGCGCAACCTCATTGAAGGTGATAATTGGCCCGAAGGTGAAATTGACGAGGTTTCGACCCGTTACATCGAATTCGGTATCACTGCTCCCACCGGTACTGACATCAATATCGACGAAATCAGCTACTTCGTTTGCGGCTGCGGCGGTAACGGTATGTGCGTTCACGTGTGGTACTCTACCGAAGATGATTTCTCAAACGCTACGATGATCTTCTCTATGACCAAGATGCCCGCCAACAATATGCAGGACGGCAAGGTCCAGCCGGTGCTTAAGCTCACCGAAGGCAAGTCACTCCGACTCCGTTTCTATCCCTGGTACAACGGCAAGGCCTCCGGAAAGACCATCTGTCTGTCTGACGTCAAATTCCACGGCTATGCTATGGCTGCCGAGGATCCCGCAGGTATCTCTAACGTTGCTGTAGATGCTGAGACTGTGGTTGCAAGTTCCTACTACAATATTCAGGGAATGGCTGTGACTGCTCCTGCTGCCGGCAATGTATATATCAAATGCGACCTCCACGCCGACGGTTCCATGACTTCAAGCAAGATTCGCTTCTAATACATTAACCTTATATAATATTATCCATGAACAAAAAAGCATTACTCACAGCCGCCGGCGCACTCGCCTTGTGTGCTACGGCAGTGCAGGCCGGTGCCGAAAACCTCGCCTCGTGGACTTTCGAGACAGGCTATTCCGTGACCGACCTCGGTGACAACCATTTTCTTTACACGCCTGACGAAAATCTTCCCTTCGAGGAAGTGACAGAGTGGTCTAACAGCAATATTCCGTACATCCTGCCTGAACAAGCGGCCGGCAATGCCGCCGACTACACCTTGTCAGCTTACAGCGAAGGACGCTACTGGAAGTTATGCACCGGATGGGAAACTAATGTTTTTCGTGTGGAAAACACAGTTGAGAACATTGCTTCTGATTTTACTAATCCCGAAAACCACAAAGTTTATTACGAACTTTCTTTCCCCACTACCGGTTACAAGGATATAACTATTACTTATGCGATAGCTCCCGGTAACAATACTCAGACCCCTGTTGAACTCGTTGTTTCGACCGATGGTGGCCAGACATGGTTTGATTCCGGTTCTCAGAACACTTCGGGTGTGTGGTTCCAGTATGAGGACCGCACTGTTGCGCTCTCTGTGAACAACAAGGAAAACGTGCTTGTGCGTCTGCTCCCCGTTTCCGGTACTACCAACTGGAATCTCCGCAACATCTCCATTGCAGCTGAAAAGGCCGAAGGACTCCCCTCGGTCAGCAATGCAGATGTGACCTTCGGATGGCCCATGGGCGACGTGAATCCGCAGCTCACTGCTACGGCTTCCAATCCTGAGGTGTTTGGTGTGTATGAACTCGCAATCGGTAGCGGTCTGACCATCTCTAAGGTCGGCAATGTGACCGGTGGTTCGCCTCAGACACTTTTCAAACCGTCAGTCAACAATGGCTCCGACTTCACCGAGGACGATGCTCTGATAATGACCGTAATTCCAAAGCGTGGCGTGACTTTCAAACCGACTGCTTTTGCTTTTCAGGCCAGCAAGCACGGTACAGGTGGCGGTAATATCGGCCTTGAAGTGCGCCAGGGTGACAAAACTGTCATGGTGAAGAACACTCTCAACCCCGAGCGCAGCGGAACAGGTGACAATTTCACTCAGTTTAACGAAGCTATCACCGGCTTTGACGCTTCATCCGAAGCTGTGACCGTGATTCTCTATATCAACAAGCTCGCTACCAATAAGGAGATGGGCTTTGCCGATCTTACGCTTTATGGCGTGGCCGACGGTCAGGTTCTTCCCGTTCCCGTCTACACATTCAGCCTCACATCGGCCATGGAGGGCGCAGGTGCGCTTTCATGCGCTCCCGCTGGTAATGAGTTTGACGAGGGTACACGTCTTACCGTATCAACTACTGAAAACTTCGGCTATCATTTCACCTCATGGACCGATGGAGAAGGAAACGTAGTTTCAACCTCCAATCCTTATGTGTTTGAAATTATGGCCAACACTGAACTGGTGGCTAATTATGACAAGAATGATGTATATGCTCTCAATGTTGCAATAGAGGGCGGTGCCAACGTAAATCAGGTGCAGTTTACTCCGGAGGGCAATGTGGTTGACGGCATTCACTATTATGAGGCCGGAACAGACGTGAAACTTTCCACATATAACAATCGCATCCTCACATTCACCAACTGGGAGGACAACTCCACCTCTCCCGAGCGTGAAGTACACATGGACGGTACTAAAAATCTCACCGCTAACTTCTCGGCATGCGACTATATTGTAGGTTGGGATCTGTACTATGATCAGCCTGCCGGTGAACGTGCTGCTGACTTCAAGGATGAGACCGACAATGCCGGTCTGCTCAGCCTCCGCGATCCTGAAGGAAACACCAAGACCTGGCTCACACGCGGTATCGGCAACGGTGCTGAAAACGGTAAGTGGGCTGCACGAATCTGGAAACTCCGCTCTGACAATCTCTATTTCGAGATTTCATTCTCTACTGTAGGTTACACTGACATCGCCGTAACAGCTGCACTCGGTATTCAGTATAACTCATATTCAATCAACAATATGCAGTACAGTATTGACGGAACCAACTTCACCACCGTGGCTACCTATGAGCTTGCTACAGGTTGGACAACCAAAGAAGTCGCTCTCCCCGCTGACGCTGCAAATGCACAGCGCGTATGGGTGCGCTTCATGCCTGACCGCACTTCTCCGCTCGTTGGTAATGAAACTGATTATGACGGTCTTGCCATAGCTGAAATCTTCGTGTTGGCTAACAAGGAAACAGCTGATGACAACACTGCACCCTCTGTAGTAAACATCCTTCCCGCCGACGGTGACACCAATGCATCGGCCACAGGTTCGATTATCGTTAACTTCGATGAGAAAATCAAACTTGGCACCGGTAATGCCACCCTTAACGGAGAAGTTCTTACTCCTCGCGTAAGCGGCAAGAGCGTGGTTTATGCTTATTCAGGTCTTGATTATGCCACAACCTACACCTTCTCGCTTCCCGCAGGTGCCGTCGTTGACCGCTCAGGCAATCCCTGTGCAGCTCTGACTTCAACATTCACCACAATGGAGCGCACTCAGCCCGAGGCCCGTCTGTATGACGTAATTGTTGCCGCTGACGGAAGCGGAGACTTTACTTCATTACAGGCTGCAATCGATGCCGCTCCCGCATCACGTGTGAAACCCTATCTCATCTTTGTCAAGAACGGCAACTACAAGGAACACATTGACATTCCTTCCAACAAGCCTATGCTCCACATTATCGGTCAGGATCGTGACAAAGCCGTCATCCTCGACGACAGACTCTGCGGTGGCGACAATGCAGTGAGCGTTAGTGTCGGTGCTACCGTTGTTGTCAACTCCAATGACTGCTTCTTTGAGAATATCACTCTCGAAAACTCTTATGGTCATGAAAGACAGTCAGGTCCTCAGGCCCTTGCTCTCAACACTTCAGGCGACCGCACTATCTTCAACAATGTTGCCATGCTCTCATATCAGGATACCTGGATCACTCCTTCGACCTCAAACTATCGTGCTTTCGTGCGCAACTCGTTTATAGAAGGTGCCGTAGACTTCATCTACAACAGCGGTAACATCTACATCGAAAACACAATCCTCTACATCACCCGCAAGAGCGGCGGTTACATCGTAGCTCCTTCACACAACACTGATGTTCTCTGGGGATATGTGTTCAACAACTGTACCATCACTGCTCCCGGTGTTCCTTCTGAAACTTCAGTATGGCTTGGCCGTCCCTGGCATAACTATCCCAAGACTGTGTTCCTCAACACCCGCGCCGAGGTGACAATCCCTGCTACCGGATGGTATGAAACTATGGGTGGTCTGCCTGCAATCTGGGCTGACTGGAACACAACCGACGGCAATGGCAACCTCGTTGACCTCTCACAGCGTCGTGACACTTATTACCGCACGGACGCCAATGGCAATAAGGAGTATGGCACGGCTAAGAATCATCTTACCGACGAGGAAGCTGCTGAATACACCATCAAAAACGTCCTCTCAGGTGACGATAACTGGCAGCCTGTCATCAAGACTGAGGCTTGTGCAGCTCCTGTTCCCGTTGAAGAGTCAGGTGTAGTGACATGGGAACCTGTTCCTTATGCAATCTGCTATCTCATCACCCGTGGCGACGAAGTTGTTGCTTTCACAACTGAAACTACATTCACTGCTCCGGACGCAGCTTCAATGCATGCTCCCTCTGCTGCGGACTATTATGTTCAGGCCGTCAACGAATTCGGCGGACTTAGTGCCAAAGCTAAAGTGGGCGATACCACTGGCGTTCAGATTATCTCAGCTGTAAATGCCGAGTTCACCGTTGAAGGTTACTATGATCTCCACGGTATCCGTCTTGAGCAGCCTGTCAAGGGTGTCAACATTGTCCGTATGATCGACGGCAACGGTAATACCCGCGTTGAAAAGATTATTGTGAAATAATGTGCTGATAAGTTAAATTAAGGTAGGACCGCCCGGGATTCGTTCCGGGCGGTTTTTTTGATTTTGGGATTATTATTTTTTTCATTATTTTTGCCGGACCATGAAAAAATTCTTTGTCATAATCGTTTTTCTGGCCTGGTGGCTTGCCGTAATGGCGGAGCCTTTCTGTCGTATCAGGACCTTTGATGAGGATGACGGACTGTCACAGCACCTTGTCAAGGGGGTGGCTCAAGATCGTGACGGAGTGATATGGATTGCCACATGGAACGGACTTAACCGTTTCGACGGAAGTGAGTTCGCTACAATAAGACCGACTGCCGATGATGAAGCATCAAGATATTCTGACCGAATAGGCGAATTAAAACTCGGGCCGGACGGCAAACTTCTGCTCAGAGTTGATGAGCGTTTGCTCGGATTTGATGTGCGCACCCATCGGTTTTCAGATTTGCACCGTGATGTTGAGCAGGCAATCGGCAGGTCATTCCGTCTTAGGAACATAATTCTCGGCGTGAAGGGAGAAGTGGTGCTTGAGTGTGATGACGGTGCGGGTTATATTATTATGTCGGATGGCACACCGGTCGGGGATGTGACTTTTTCAAAGTCACGTCCCGTCATGCAATATGCCACTCCTTCTAACCGTACACTCGGCGATGTCGGTCCTTACAGTCATGATAATCTCGCTCTTTCACGCATTGATGACTCAGGGCGCGTATGGCTGATAACGCGCGATGGGGAGGTGGTTACCGCTCCTGCTCTCACAGGCCCGTTCACTGTCATTGACCGAATTCAGGGAAACCACGGCATAATCTACTATTCAACTACTGACCGACAGAATAATATCTGGCTCAGGAGTGCATCCGGGTTGCATAGGGTCACTTTGGGAGAATTGCCTTATCGACGCCTAAGTTCGGAATCGCCTTCGGCTGTACGCTTCACGTTCCGTGACAGTAAAGGTCGATTCTGGGTGTCGGAGAGTGACACGAAATCAGTAGCTGTGTATTCAGAGGATTTCCGCGACAAGAAATATCTTGCTCCTGACGGTTCACTAAGTTCGTCGGCCATATCGTTCGGTTATCCGGTTTATACTTTTTATGAAACCTCTGACGGGACATTATGGATCGGAACTAAACCCGACGGACTGTTTCGCCTGTCATCATCCGGAATAATGAGTCATTTCACTCATGACCCGGCTAATCCGGCTTCGTTGCCCGGAAATAACATATATGACATGGTAACCGACAGCCGCGGACGGCTTTGGATTGCAACGATGAGCCGGGGAATCGGAGTTGTGGAGAATCCTCTTGCACCTGACCCCGTGTTCCGTAGCCTGTATGATGTAGAGGGTTATCCGACGGAAGCCAAACTTGTGCGCCGGCTCACAATATCTGGAGATACAATGCTCCTTGCCGCTACTACTGCCGGTCTGCTTGCCGTCGACATAAGTGGCGAAGCCGACGGAAAGCTTCGCTGCGGACTGATGCAGAGTGAGCCGGGTGTCAGTACGTCAATCGGAAATATCGCTGTGATGGATGTTGCTGTATTGCCTGACGGAAGGATTCTTGCAGCAACAGAAAGCGATGGTGTGAATATCGCGGTTCCCGGAGCGATTGACCGCCCTTCCGATTGGAAATTCACCCGAAATCGGTCAGATATGGATGTGGCCCTTTCAATAGGACGTCAGCCGTTCGACGGTAGTTCGCTGATAGTTAATAATAACCGTATTTTCTCGCTAAATGATTCCACCGGTGAGGCTCGAGTCTATGGCCCGTGGTTCTGGGGTCGACGCATGAGGTTTTCCGACGGACGTCCCACACCTGCCGGTCGCAGCACATGGCTTGTGGGCGATGATCAGGGGGCTGTCATCTTCAATACTGATTCGGCTGTCGGGTCCAATTATGTTTCTCCGGTGATGTTTACCGGAGTTTCGGTTGAAAATCGTCCGGACTCGCTCCTGTCCATGGCTACTGACACAATTCTACTCGGACCTAAGGAGCGCAATCTGACTCTCCGCTTTTCAGCACTCGATTATTCATCGGCTGATCATCACTATGCCTACCGTATTAATGATGAAAACTGGATTGACATAGGAGGAAACCGTGCATTGACATTTCTCGACCTTGAACCCGGCACAATCGACATTGAGGTCAGGGCTTCATCCGCTTCGGGCGAGTGGATTGACAACGCTGTCAAAATCACTGTCATTGTCACGCCGACATTTTGGGAAACCACTACTGCTAAGGTGCTTTATGTGTTGGTTTCATTGCTTATAATCGGGATTGTGGTGTGGATTGTGGTATATATAAGGCGTATCAAACGCAAGCAGCGTGAAACCCTTACGGCCTATCTCAATCTGCTTCAGAAGCCCAACGCTGAGGTCGAAAGCGAGTCTGTTCCCGTAAGTCACGAACCTGCTCAGACTGAGGTGGAATCACTTCGAATCAGTGACGAGGACCGCGAGTTTATGGATAATGTGATGGCGTTTGTCAACGATAACATGTCGGATTCCGACATCTCTGTTGATGATATGGTGACACGTCTCTCAATGAGCCGGAGCAGTCTGAACCGTAAAATCAAATCGCTCACCGGTCTTACACCCGCCGAATTCCTCCGGGAGAGTCGCCTGAGCCATGCTGCCATGCTTCTGCTGACAACAGAGCTTCCGGTCAAGGAAATTGCGTTTGAATGTGGCTTCTCGGATCTTAATTATTTCGGAAAGTGCTTCAAGGCATCCAGGTCTGTCACTCCGAGCGCCTACCGCAAGAGCGGAGGATGAACTTACTTCACGGAGTCGAATCTTAACAACTTAACGCGCTGGCGGATGTCGCAGCTCTTGAGTTTTGACTCATATAGCGGAGTGACGGTGTAGATGTCGCCGTAGGTTTCCATGAAAAGATCATAATCTTTTTCTCCAACGAGCAGCAGACCATGACCCGGGTTACGTCCCTGAATCGGAACGACATTGTCATGGAGATAGAATCCGGCAGTGTAGAACCGAAGCATCGGAGTTGACACGAATGAGTAAACCTTATCTTCCGGACTTGATTGTCGTCCCAACACTTCTGCGGCAAGCCGAAAGTCACTTTTTGTATTAAGTACAGCTGGCATGGCTGTTGACGACATTACCCAGTAAATCCCGAATGTGGATGCAATGCTCCACATAAATCGGCGGATGCTGTCCATACTTCTGACTGATGCCAGTGAAGCCATTCCTATTGCCGCGCATGACACGATGCAAAGCCATCCGGCAAACGATATGTCGTAGTCAAAAATTCCTCTTATAAAAGCCGAATTTTCCGGTTTCAGTCCGGCGAAAGTGGTGGAAAAATCTATGGAGTTTGTCACTACAACCGCTATCGGGAGCAATACGCCAAGCACACCCATGAAGATGGTGTAGACATTCACCACCCATGAGCGACGTGACACTAACCAAAGCACCATACGCGCCACAAAATAGGATAGGAAAGGGTAGAGGGGAAGCAGGTAGACACTCCGTTTGCTTGCCGGGATGGTGTAGAAAATCAGTGTAACCACCACCGTAATAAGTGATAACAGTGTGACAGGAGTGAGGTTGGCTAATCCTGACCTGATTTCATCAAAACTCCACTTGCGGTATTTTACCACAAACAGTGTCATGAGTGCGAGCAGTGTATAGGGAGTCATGCCGGCAATGATGGTGATGAAGTTATAATAGAACGGATTAACGTGGCTTTCGTAGGACATCGAACCGGTCATCCGTCCCACGTTTTCTTCCCATACAAGATCTATAAACTCCTGCCCCCCGATATGAAATGCGGCTATGAACCATGCCACATAACCAAGCAGCGACAGCACACCGCTCAATAGCAGTACACCGGTTGCCGGTAGCCACCGGTCGCCGCGCAGCAGATAGTAGATCCATACAATAAGACATGGAAGCACCATTCCTACAGGGCCTTTGGTCAACACGGCACATGCCATGAGCAGAATCGCAACGATTGATATGCGAGGTCGTCCGTCGAGTTCACGGCGCCGAAACAGAAGCAGTATTGCTCCGACTATGCAGGCGGTCAGCACCATATCGACCCGGCATGCGGTGGCAGCCCTGAATACTTCAAAGGCTGTGACGGTGATGGCTGTGGTGAGGGTTGCTGTAAGGTCGGCATGGTTGTCGGTGGTGGAGCGGCGTCGCACGAAAAGATATATTCCTACCGCCATGACTATAGTTGAAATAGCTGATGGCATTCGGGCTGAAATTTCGTTCACACCTCCTGTGAACCACGAACAGGCCACTATAAGCCATGCGAGAAACGGTGGCTTGTAGGGAATATCGCCTCCGCAGCTTTCGGGCAGGATATAATTGCCTGAATCTACCATCGAGAGGGCCACTATGGCTTCACGCGGTTCTCCTTTGGTATTGAAAAGCGTATCGCCGAGCCAGGGAAGGAATGTGATGGCTATAGCTGCGAAAAGGAAGTAGGGGAGATAACGTCTCATTGCAGTCGGGGAGTTTCGTCAGTGTCTGAATCGGTGTTGTCAAGATTATCGAGCAGACCTTTGGGCAAGGTCTTTGAGGTTTTCACACCGAGTTCACGGAGTTTTTCGGCACGTCCGATAAGGTTTCCGGTGCCTGATTGAAGTTTTTTCATGGCTTCATCATAGGCCTTGCGCGTGGTGTCGAGAGCTTTGTCAATTTTTTGCATTTCTGTCACAAAGAGTACGAATTTATCATACATCTTTCCGGCTTCCTCAGCGATACGGACTACGTTGGCTGTCTGACGTTCGCGCCGCCATAGCTGTTCGATTATTTTAAGGGCCGATACAAGGTGGCTCGGTGAAACGATAAGGACTCGCTTGTTATATGCTTGTTGCCAAAGAGTCGGATCAATGCGCATGGCTGCTATGTAGGCTGCTTCTGACGGAATGAACATCATCACAAAATCAAGCGAACTGTCGCCGAGCAGGGTGTCATAGCGCTTTGCAGCGAGCTTTTCCGCATGACGTCTGACGGAGTTGACATGCTCGCGTCCTGCCGCAGCCTGCTGCTTATCGTCGGTGGAGTTGACATATTGCATGTATGCTGTCATTGAGGCTTTGGAGTCAATGATCACACATCGGTCATCGGGGTATCTGACTATGATGTCGGGGCGCATCTGATTTCCGTCCTCGTCAGTCAGAATCCGGCCATCGGAGTCACGGGTCACCTGAACTTCATACTCAAATCCCTTGCGCAGCCCCGACTGCTCAAGAATGGTTTCGAGTACCATTTCACCCCATTGACCCTGCACTCCGGCATTGCCTCGCAGCGCACCGCTCAGTTCTTTGGCTTCACGTCCCATCATTTCACCCACGTCGCGCAGATCCTTCAGTTTCTCTTTAAGAGAGAAAAATTCACGTGACTCCTCTGAGTAGATTTCCTCTACTTTTTTACGGAATGACTGAATTTGCTCGTTGAGAGGTGAAAGGATCTCGCCGAGCCGCTCCTCATTCTGCTTCTTGAACATGGCTGAGTTTTGGTTCATGATTTCTGTGGCGATGTTGCGGAAGCGTTCTTCAGCAGCATGTTGCATTTCGGCATATCTTTTCTCAAGCAGTTCGAGTTGGGTGGTCAGTGAAGCGTTTTCGGCTTTTTCGGCTGTGAGTTGGGTGCGGACAAGGTCAAGGTCATTCCGGCAGCCGTCAAGATCATGCTGAATCTGTGCTGCGGTGGCGCGAAGCTCGGTGATAAGTGCGCCTGAAGCTGATGCCGCTGACTTGGCGTCGGCATAGAGTTTATATACATAGCCGGTTGCCACCGCCAGAGCGACAGCAATGACGATAAGGGCGGTCTCCATTGTCAGTCGAGTTTAAGAACGGCGAGGAAAGCCTTCTGAGGCACTTCCACCGAGCCGATCTGTTTCATGCGTTTTTTACCTTTCTTCTGTTTTTCAAGGAGCTTGCGTTTACGGGAGATGTCACCTCCGTAGCATTTTGCCGTCACATCCTTACGCACGGCCTTGATGGTTTCGCGGGCAATGATTTTTGCACCGATCGCGGCCTGGATTGCAATGTCAAACTGCTGGCGCGGGATGAGTTCCTTGAGCTTCTCACACATTCGTCGTCCGAATGAAACGGCATTGTCAACGTGGGTGAGGGTCGAGAGTGCGTCGACGCTCTCGCCGTTGAGCAGAATGTCGAGTTTCACGAGTTTCGACTCACGGAAGTCATGGAGGTGGTAGTCAAACGATGCGTAACCTTTTGAGATGCTTTTAAGCTTGTCGTAGAAATCAATCACGATTTCGCCGAGGGGCATGTCGAAAATCATTTCCATGCGGTTGCCGGAGATGTATTCCTGCTTGACGAGTTCGCCTCGTTTACCGAGACACAATGTCATGATCGGTCCGATAAAGTCGGCAGCCGTGATGATGGATGCCCGGATATACGGTTCTTCGATGTGATCGATCAGTGTGGGTTCCGGGAGTCCGGAAGGATTGTGGACCTCAGTCATGTTGCCATGTTTGTCATAAACACGGTAGCTGACGTTGGGGACGGTAGTAATCACGTCCATGTCAAACTCTCTGCCGAGACGTTCCTGAACAATCTCCATGTGAAGCAGACCGAGAAATCCGCATCGGAAACCGAACCCGAGTGCCATAGACGATTCAGGCTGAAATGTGAGTGAGGCGTCGTTGAGCTGCAACTTTTCGAGCGAAGATCGTAAGTTTTCAAAGTCCTCTGTCTCGATTGGATAAACACCTGCAAACACCATCGGCTTCACCTCCTCAAAGCCGTCAATGGCGGCTTCACACGGTCTGTCAACGTGCGTGATCGTGTCGCCCACCTTAACTTCTTTGGATGTCTTGATGCCGGAGATGATGTAGCCGACGTTGCCGGCCGAGAGTTCGTCGCGGGGTTGCATGTCCAGACGGAGAATTCCGATTTCATCAGCGTTATATTCCTTGCCGGTTGCAACGAATTTGACAAAATCGTTCTTGCGTATTCGTCCGTTGACAATCTTGAAGTAAGCAATGATGCCGCGGAATGGATTGAAAACCGAGTCAAAAATCAGAGCCTGAAGGGGAGCATCCGGGTCACCTTCCGGAGCAGGAATCCGCTTAATGATAGCTTCGAGTATTTCCGGAATTCCTGCGCCGGTCTTGCCGCTTGCACGAATTATTTCCGACGGGTCACAGCCAAGAAGATCCACAATCTGGTCCTCCACTTCTTCCGGTTTGGCGCTGTCAAGGTCAATCTTGTTGATTACCGGAATGATTTCCAGATCATTATCAATGGCCATGTAGAGGTTGGAGATGGTCTGGGCCTGAATGCCTTGCGATGCGTCCACAATAAGAAGTGCGCCCTCACATGCGGCAATGGATCGTGACACTTCATAGGAGAAGTCGACGTGTCCCGGAGTGTCGATAAGATTAAGCACATAGTCCTCGCCCTCAAATCGGTAGTTCATCTGAATGGCGTGGCTCTTGATTGTGATGCCGCGTTCGCGCTCAAGGTCCATGTCGTCGAGCACCTGAGCCTGAAGGTCTTTGGCCGCTACGGTATCGGTATATTCAAGCAGACGGTCGGCAAGGGTGCTTTTACCGTGGTCAATATGAGCTATTATGCAGAAATTTCGGATATTTTTCATCGTTATTCTTTGATTCATCCGCAAAATTACGAAAAATTAATGAATTAATATCCCATTCTTACTCACCATCGCTATTTTTCATTGCCCTTCATTTTGGTTCAGCAAGGTGTTGGAGACCTTTGAGAATCACAATACGACAATCATCAATTACATTGAACGGAGTCTCACAAATGCCTCGGCCGAGTCGTTCAATGCCAAGATTAAGGCATTCAGATCACAGTTCAGAGGTGTAGGCGACATCAAATTCTTTATGTATCGTCTGGCAATGCTTTATAGTTAAACACCCTGGTTCTACCAACCGCTTTTATCCGCTGAACCCTTTTATCCGCTGAACCATAAGATCGCGGTGGGGGCGGTACGATGCGGGGGAGGAGGGGGGATGGGGAATAAAAAAACATCCCGACGGGTGGGCGGGATGTTTTGATAGGTGATTGTAGCGAATCAGGGAATCGAACCCTGGTCTCCACCGTGAGAGGGTGGCGTGCTAGGCCACTACACTAAATCGCCATTTGCTTTTGCTCTGCAAAGTTAAGGCTATTGCGGGAGTTTTCCAAATTATCGTGTGCGTTTTTGCTTATTTTAACATTAGTTTCGTCAATCAATGTTTTTTATGGCATAGGGGAACGAAATTCGGTTAAATTGTGTTATATTTGTTGATAGATTCTAATGACATTATGAACAGCGATAAAGAAAACTCTAATGGTCAGGCCAAGCTGACTGTTGCCGGACGGTTGTCGGCATGGTTTTCCCGGATGTGGGCTTACGTTTCGGGTGGAGTGTGGCGTGTGACTAAGAGCAACTGGAAGGTGAATGTGGTCAAGACGCTCAATCTCACCGTGCGGTCATTTTTCAATTCTGACTTACAGAGTACGGCGTGTGCCATGACCTACCGGACGATGCTTGCCATCGTGCCGGCACTGGCGCTTCTTTTTGCGATCGGTCGTGGCTTCGGTTTTCAGAATTTGCTTGAGAATCAGCTCTACAAATTGTTTCCATCGCAGCATCAGGCCCTTCAGGTTGCCATGAGGTTCATAGATTCGTGTCTGGCTCAGGCATCGGAGGGGGTATTTGTCGGAATCGGACTTGCGTTTCTGCTCTGGACCATCATTTCGCTGCTCAGCAGTGTGGAGGATGCGTTTAACAAGATATGGAATATTCCGACGGGTCGGTCGATTCTCCGTCAGGTAACAGACTATACGGCTATCTGCATAATTCTGCCGGTGCTAATGATTTGCGCGGGTGGATTGCAGATAATGATGTCGACAACGATTCAGAAGCTGTTGCCATATCATTTCATGACCCCGGTGATGTCGGTGTTATTCGATGTCGGTTCCTACGTGTTCACGTGGCTCTTTTTCACGGGTGCATATATGATGATACCGAATACTAAAGTGAAGTTTACTAACGCATTTATAGCCGGGGTGCTTGCCGGAACGTCATTTCAGCTGCTTCAGTGGGCTTTTGCGAGCGGGCAGCTGTATGTGGCGAAGTATAATGCCATTTACGGAACGTTCTCGTTTCTGCCGCTACTTCTGCTTTGGCTTCAGCTGTCATGGCTGATCACGCTGACAGGAGCGCTTGTTTGCTATTCTTCTCAAAACTTTTTCCTATTTAGCTTCGAGCATGAGATCAATCATGTTTCGCTCGACTACCGGAGGCGGGTGTCGCTTGGAGTGCTGACGGTGATTGTGCAGCGGTTTGAGCAGAAGCTTCCGCCGTTGACCGCCGGGCAGATTTCGGAAATGTGCGGTATTCCGCCGCGATTGATGGATATTGTGGTGGCTGATCTGCTCGCCGCGGGGCTGATAACGCGGGAATTTGATAGCCCCGAAGTGCAGTCTCATCCGCTGCTTCCCTCGATGGGTCTCGAGCATTATACGGTTTCAAGTGTGCTTGAATTGCTCCGCCATAGCGGGTCATCTGATTTTGTAGTGGACTTTGACAAGCGATTCGGTGAGGTTGACAGCATGATGGATAACATTGATGCCGCGATTGCCGACACCGGAACTTCATATCTTCTGAAAGACATTAAATTAAACATAATTTTATCGGAAAAATGAAAAAAGTAATTGCTACCACTTTGGCTCCCGCAGCCATAGGCCCTTATTCTCAGGCCATTGATCTCGGAAACATGGTTTATTGTTCAGGTCAGATTCCCATTAATCCTGCCACAGGTGAGATTCCCGAAGGTATTAAGGCTCAAACCACACAGGCCATTGCTAATGTCAAGGCCATCCTCAAGGAAGCCGGGCTGACGATTGAAAATGTGGTGAAAACGACTGTATTCCTTGCCGACATGAGTCTTTTCAGTGAGATGAATGAGGTGTATGGCGCAGAGTTCACCGAGCCTTATCCCGCCCGCTCAGCCGTGGCAGTGCGCGAGCTGCCCAAGCAGGTGCTTGTGGAGGTTGAGGTAATAGCCGTTCGCTGAAAATAGGGCTTTCATGGCAGCCATGACGTTTGAAGAATTCCGGCGGGAGTGGTTTGATTCATCGACGGTTATCTGTGCCAACACATCAGGCTCGACCGGTATCCCTAAACCGGTGAAGCTCCTCAAGAGTGACATGGAACTGTCAGCCCGGGCCACGTGCCGACGTTTTGGCATCAATGCGTCATCGCTGCTTGCCATACCGCTCGGCATGGATTATATCGCCGGAAAGATGATGGCTGTACGCAGTTTTGTATCCGGCGCCCGCCTTGTGGTGCTTCCGCCTTCGCGCCGACCGCTCGACGGCTATTCAGGTGACACTATTGACCTTCTTGCCATAGTCCCTTCACAGATTGATGGACTGCTTGACGGCGATAGAGTCGGCTGTGTCCGCAATGTTATAGTAGGGGGCGCACCGATGTCGGCCGATCAGGAACGTCGCCTTCTTAATGCTGGCCTCAATGTCTTTGCCACCTACGGTATGACAGAGACATGCAGCCATGTGGCACTTCGTCCCGGAGGGACTGATGTGTATCAGGCAATGTCAGGAATTACGTTTGACGTTGATGGTGACGGGTGTCTGATCATCGACACGGGAGAAATGTCGGTTGGACGTATCGTCACACGTGATATTGTCACTCTGCTCTCACCTACGCAGTTCAGATGGATAGGCCGTGCTGACAACTGCATTAACTCCGGAGGTGTGAAAATTTTTCCGGAAACAGTAGAGCGTCAACTCTCCGCTGTCATACCTGACCGCGTTTTCTACATCACCTCACGCGCCAGCAGCGAGTGGGGCCAGGAGGTTGTGATGGTAATTACCGACGACCATCCGTTTACTCCCGATGAGCGGGCCGCCATTGACGCTGCTCTGCCACGTTACAGCCGTCCAAAAGCCATAATCTACGACAACGCGCCCGAGCTGACCCGGTCGGGGAAGCTCAGGCGCCGTCGGTTTTAGGTTGAAGTTCCGGCAGAAAGTGAGGCAGGTCAGTCCTCCTCATCATCGTCAAAATCATCGAAGTCCCAGCCATCATCGCTCATGAATGAGGCTGTGAACTCCTGAAGCTCGCGCCCTTCGCGCTTTGTTGGTCGACCGAGTCCCTTGCGACGGTCAACAAAGCCTGAAATCCTCACCACATCAAGCAGATCAAGCTCGCTTTTGGGAGTGATATTCTCCATATATTCAGGCACAAGTTTTGCTCCGAGCCGGTTTTGAGTCACGGCAAGAACGCGAAACGAATAGGTCACCGGCGGTTTTCGCACCTGAACGGTGTCGCCCGGTTTCACTGTACGCGATGGCTTTACAGCCACGCCGTCCATCATCACGCGACCTTTCTTGCAGGCCTCCGTTGCGATGGTGCGGGTCTTGAACACACGCATGGCCCATAGCCACTTGTCAACTCTTACTTCCATCCTCGTCAGTGTTTTTGGCCGGAGCGCTGTTGTTATACCTGTTCATGGCTCGCTGAATGCCTTCAAGTACAAAGCAGCGGATCGCATCATCGGCCACCTTTAGTCGGTCGGGCAGTTCACGCTCCTGATCGGGTGTGAATCGTCCGAGAACGTAGTCAATCTGTGTGCCGCGTGGAAAATCGTTGCCTATTCCGAAGCGCAGGCGCGGATATGCCTGAGTCCCGAGCATCTGTGCTATGTTTTTAAGGCCGTTGTGACCGGCATCACTTCCTGACGGTTTTATGCGTATTGTTCCGAACGGAAGTGCCAGATCATCCACCACCACTAAGATGTGGTCAATGGCTATTCCTTCCTTGTCACGCCAGTAGCGCACGGCATTCCCCGAAAGGTTCATGTAAGTTGACGGTTTCAGAAGTGTGACAAGCTTGTTTTTCACCCGTATGTGAGCCACATCGCCGTAACGTTCCGTGGAAAATACAACATTGGATGCCTCGGCAAAGGCATCCAATGTGCGAAATCCTATATTG
>CAZKNK010000011.1:0-41873 GCA_964554195.1 uncultured Staphylococcus sp. | reverse complement strand
GGCACTTTTATCCATTCCACCAAATTTTTCAGATAACTTTAACTGATTTTAACAAATAACGGGAATGTATAATCTATATTACCCATCACAAGCAACCAAAAGCGCCACGCCCTGCGGTGCCGAAAGGCAAAACAGGGCGTGGGAATAGATATTAAATAGCTACGTTTAGTTTCAACGGATGATTTTGAGAGAACGGGGAGCGAGATTACGTCCGGTAAGTCGAACGATTGCTACACCTGTGGGGAGAGAAGCAAGCGAGGTTTCAACATTGCGAACTGTTTCGCGGAAGATAAGCTTTCCATCAGTGGAATAAACCGCTACAACAGCTCCTATAGCTGAGGCCGGAAGCGAAAGAACAGAGGTAGCCGAATCATAAGTCATGTCAGCAACTACACTGATTTCAGCAATGCCGGCCGGATCAAAGTCTGAAGCCATCTGCTCACCCATGAGAGAAGCGAGATAAACTTCAAGAGCAGTGTAACCATCGGAATTGAGGCGATTATTATCAGCCGAAGCAGGGTTAAGTCCAACAGACTGTTCCCATGCGTCAGGCATACCATCGCCGTCAGTGTCAACAGGAACGGTATAGGAAGAATTGTATTGGATAAAACCTTCCGCATCATTTTCAGTGTCGATGATACCCTTGTTTGCACCAATACCATTTCCGCCATAGCTATGCTGACCGGATTTAACCTCGGAAGCAATACGGGTTTCAATAGCGTCACGATTGACAGTGCCGGCATGGGCCACCACTGTTTCAAAAGCGTCAGATGCGCTTTGGAAATCTGTGAGCATGAAACGCTCCGGGACGTATGCACCTGTTACACCGGCAACCGAGTATTTATAATAAGGTGTTGCGGTTACAATACGCTCGTCGGCACGGATGTCGGCAATCGGATAGCCTTCAGACTTCATGCCCTTCCAGTTATCGGCGGTAACGGCATCAAATCCGTGAGCAACATTGCCACTGACATACCACTTGGCGGGCGCCCATGATTTAGCGCCGTCACGCTGAAGGCTTGAGTTAACGAATATTACCGATGATGTTGATGAAGCGGGTCCGGGTTTATAATAGTTATTAATGAAATTACATTCGTGAGCTGAATTCAGGCCATTGTAGTCAGAAATATCAGCAGTGTTTTCACCACCGTAGCATCCACCCTCTTTGCCATAATTGTAGTTCACATTATTTATATACTCAAGGAACACGACATAGTCCTCACCTCTGGCGCCGTTGAAGCGACATGAGCGCGACTGATTGTCGGCGAGAAGATTGTGATGGTAAGTGGCGGGAGATCCACCCCACTGACAACCATAACCACGCACACCCTTTGAGTGACCGGCATTGTAGAGTCCCTCATGAACAATGCAATATTGAACCGTGAGGAAATGGCTGTCGGCTGTATTCATATTCTCTTCAACAGACCAACCGAATGTGCAGTGGTCAAAGATATAGTTGGAGCAGTTTTCAGAACCGCATGCATTATCAGCAAGGATGTCACCCGACACGCTTTTCTGACCGATACGGAAACGGACATTACGCACGATGAAATTCTGCGAACCTCCCAGATTAACCTTATTGTGAGTGATGACAATTCCGTCGCCGGGAGCGGTCTGACCTGCAAGAGTCCAGTCGGCACGGCTGACGCGGAGTGGCGATTGAAGCACAATATTTCCGGACACTTCAAAGACGATTGTGATAGGTTCGCCGGGATACTGACTGAAAGCCCAACGGAGTGAGCCTGCCGAACCATCGTCAGCAAGCGAAGTGACCTTGACAACTTTGCCACCACGACCGCCGGTGGTATATTTACCAAATCCCTGGGCGGTTGGGAATGCCAGAAGCGGCTCAGATTCAGCAACCTCCACAGCGGCTGATGTCACACCGCGACGTGAAACCGACTTGACAGCATAAAGTGCCGAGGGGTCAAAATCAGCAGAAAACTCAGGATTTGTGACAAAAGCAGTCATTACACCGTTCTTATACACGATGTAGCCGGCAGCATTTTCATCACCGATCCAAGTGAAACCGGTAGATGAGATAGTAAAGTCAGCCGGAGCAACCGAGCCGGCAACTATCGAAGCATAATCAAACGCTACCTTTGAAGCCTTGCCGAAGAGGAAAGCAGGATTGATATAGGCGTTCACCTCGGCATCAGTAGCCTGACGGGAGAAAGCTGCACGTCCTGACACATTGACAAGCGAGCCGGCTTCATCAACGTTCTTGTATTCATATAGCGAAGCTGAATTTTCCGTACCATTCCATGCACTCCATCCGGCTGGAGAGATATGATTGCCAAGCCGACATTCAAGGAACATCGCTCCACAATTTTCCTTCCACGGACGACCGAGGTAATAATCACCGACTCCTACACCGTCAGATGCCACGACATCACAGTTACGGAAGAAAAGTCCGGCATAGAAATTATCGGCTGACAGTTCAGGGTAAAGCACCTTAGTCATCGGAAGCATAGACTCTGCCGGAGCGGTGATGTAGTGTCCACCTTTCAGACAGACAATGCGACAGTTATCAAACCACTCCAATCCTCCGTCATAGATAAAATCGGTTGCACCTTCTATAACACAGTCAACGAAGTAGCCACGATTGCCCGTATTTGCCTTAAACGTATCCTGAAAACCGGAAATGATGCAGTTTCTGAACACATGTGCATCGCCATTGGTGTAAAGAGCTTCAGCCTGACCTACGTTTCCGCTTGTGTTCCGAATAGTCAGATTCTCGGCATAGAAGCAATCCGTCATCACATTGAGGGCAGCGCAGTCGGCATAAGTCCTGTCAGAATCGCCTCCGCGGCTGACAGCAGAAGTGAGAATAGTGGTTTCAGGATTCTCACCAATCAGGCTGATAAATTTGGCATGCTCACCCTTGCGTCCGGCATAGAGATTCTCTTCATACACACCGGCAGCGATATAAATGATACCGCGGCCTCCGGCCGAAACAGCATCGATGGCTGCCTGCACGGTCTGATAGTCGGCAGTGCCATCCTTAGCGACAGTCAGGAAAGATACCGGAGCATTAACATCAGGAGCATCCTCTCCCCCGCCGTAACCGAAATTGCTCAAGTCGGAAAGTTCACCAACATTGCCAACCTGATTTGCAGTGGCAAAATCAGCCTGCTCCTGTGTGATTTCCGTGCCGAAAATGCGGATTTTATGCACTCGGGGTGCCTGCCGCTGGGCAAACGGGTCAATGGACTGGGTAAACGGACATGCTCCGGTGGCGTCGGTCTGTACAGGATGGTCAAAATCCTCACCGTCCCACACTCGCCAACGCAGACTGACATCGGAAGCATTGATGACATTCTCCATGAAATATCCCTGGTCACTGAAACTTGTCCAGCCCTGTTTCTGACGTTCGGAACCCATCCAAACAAGAGGTTGCCACTCACCGTCACCAACTTTGTAGTCACACTTTATGCCTCGGCCCCATGAAGTCGATGACCATGACCACTGGACACGCTCAACGTATGGTATATGGTCAATCTCCATCCATCCGTGAAGCGAAATCTTGTTGCCGGCATCGTCAGTGGCAGCAGCATCACGACACATCTGCACGAAACCGGCCTCTCCATAGGTTGGCTTGTTACGTGAAGAATACTCAATATTATCCTCAAGATAGAAGGTGTGACCCGGAGCAGCCCAGTTGTTTATATACGGTGCATTTCCGGTTGCTTTTTCACCGAGATAATACTGACGTGAAAAAGCGGCGGTAGCTCCGGCAAATCCGTTGTAGGATTTCTTGTTGGCAAACACACAGTTGTGAAACAACACGGGATACCTCACTGCACCGTCTGGATTTACTGCCGTCGGGATAACGGCGTTTACATATCCGCCGTCGGCCCACTCCGGACAATCTCGTCCGGTCTCCTTTGTCCAGGTATCGGGCCATGATGTGTCACTGAAATTAATATTGAAAATCTGCGGGTAGGTGGAATCATCGCTCCACTGCTCAACCACACACTCAGGGTCAAGACTCCCCTCAATAGCAGCTCCGGTGGCCAACGGAAATCCTACAAGCGCCGATGCAGCTATTAAACTTCGGTAAAATTTAAGCATGAATGATAAAATATGATTGGTTTGTTTGAATTTTCATGGTTTGCCACAAACGATAAAACTGTGTGGTATCAGTTAAGATTCAGCGATTTTACTTCAATATCAGGATTGACATCAAGCAAGCGCCTGACGAACTCGCTCTCATTTTCAGGCGAAATGATGACCGACGAGTGTCGACGAAGTCGGAGTTCAATTCTGTCGGTGGAAAGTGCAGGCGAACTGAGTAGAGACCTTGACTTACTTACCGAGAGAATGTTGGCAATCCTGATGCGATCATTTATCAGAACTCCGCATTTCACCCGAAGCATATCCCCGTCGATGGTGTAATACGTAGAACTGTAGATATTATAAATCAGCAATGAATATGGAATAAACCATATCATTTCCCACAACAATAATTTCCAATCCGCCACAAGCAACCACACAAGTATGCCAATCACCGGGACAGTCACCACGGCAAGCACCCACCATGAAATTTTTGAGCGGAATTTTAATTTAGCAGTTTCATCTGATTTCATGCGCAAATATATACATAATTACGCTGATACCCAAATTTCAGCACACAAGTTTTTTAAAAAAAATGATGGGTTTTCAGTCAGAAATTATTAAGTTTGTGTTATAATTACATAACCGATTTTTATCGACTAATTAATCATATATGAAAATGAACAAGACTTACGTAATTCTGGCCGACGGTTTCGAGGAAATCGAGGCTCTGACGGTGGTTGATCTTATGCGCCGTGCCGGTGTGGATGTCAAAACCCTGTCAATTAATAAAACCGACGCTGTTGTCGGCGCCCACGGCATTGAAGTTGCTGCCGATGCAATTATCGACCCGATGAAAATGGAGGATGCAGAGATGATTGTCTTGCCGGGCGGAATGCCAGGTGCGTCCAATCTCGCCGACTGTGCCGAAGTAGTGGAGGCTCTCGGTATGCAAGCAAAAAAAGGAGGCAAAATTGCCGCCATCTGTGCCGCACCGGCTGTTGTATTAGCTCCCCTCGGGCTTCTTGAAGGCAAACATGCCACATGCTATCCCGGTTTTGAGGAAGCAATCACCGCCGGCGGAGGACACTACAAAAACCAACGTGTGGTCAAGGACGGCCATATCATCACTGCGAATGGTCCATCATCAGCAACCGCATTTGCACTCACTCTTATCGAAACGCTGAAAGATCAGAACGCCGCCGACGAAATCGCAGCTCAGATTCTTCTCTGACCAAAGCCGTGACCGGACCTGATTATTTCCCTGATTTTCATTTGAGAATCAGGGAAAATTCGTTTACCGGCGGAAGCAGTTTCAATACATTCTCCTTTTCATTCACACCTCGACACCATGAAATGAATCGTGTATCGGTCACGTTGAGACGTTCGGCAACTGCCATAGCAACAAAACCCATTGTAAGCCGGAGATTAATCTCTATACAAGGCATAATTTCATAAACGCCATCCACTTCATGCACCATCATGTCCACTCCAACCGGACCATCATAGGCTGACCCTATCACACTCTGAAGCGCATGCCGGACATTACTCACCGTTTCATTCAGTTTTTCCTGTCCGACCAAAGCCGCAATCCGGTCAGTCACCACCTGCTGAGGAGCAACCATATTACCGACATACATTCCACGCGGCTCAGTCTCAAACCATGACAATCCGGCCATCTCTACCCTACCGGATTTAATTTTGTAAAGCACAGCGAAATCAGCCACTCTCCGGAGCGACTTCTCCACAATTACGTTACCCTGGCGATGTATGATTCCCTCAATGCGTGATCGTAAAGGGACTCGGCCAAGCCCCGATGTATTAAAAACGCCGCGACCACTTCCTGACCAGGGACTCTTGACGTAGCAACTGCCGTGATTATCAATAAACCGTTCTGCCTCATCCGCTGAATCTGTGCATAATGGCATGACGCCTCCATAACCGATCGACTGAAGGAGCAGACCTGCCGTGCGGCGATGGCTTAAACTCCTGAATGACGTTATGGTCAGGTCATCAGGAAGTGATTGCTCAAGGACTCCTGCTGCCTTAAACTGGCGCACGGCATCAAGGCTCCATCCCCACGGTGAAACAGCAGTCACACATCCAGGTTCATAAATTGACGCAGTAAGCCCGAACCGCGATTCGAGCCAACGGTAATCATCATCCGACGCCATAGGCGCAACGACCGCATCATCCCTTTCGGCCCACCACAGTGGCAACAACCCGCCGGCTAAATGAAGCGCCGCCGCATGAGGCGGCGGCGTATAGTTCCGACAACCAAGCCCGAGGGCAAGATCATTTTCAGGATTAAAAAGATGTAATGTCAAGACATCCGAATTTACTTAATCTTCTTGGCAACAGACGACGGGATAGCTTCCTTATTCACAAGAATACTTAATGTTTTGGCAAGGAAATAAGGCTCAGAGACATAGAAATAGCCATCATAAATCTGATTGGTATCCCATGAATTCTTTACTTTATAATAGCGGTTTCCTTTCTGATCAACGGCTTTGCCAACTATAACCATTCCGTGATCATCAGTTGTCTCAAGACGGTCAAACATCTCCTGACGTGACTCGGGAGTCACTGTGATTTCTTCAACCGGACCGGAGAATTCAAACTGTGACGCTTCGCGTTCCTTATCTGAAAGCTTCACCCAACGCGACAATTCCGTTCCCTCCATGTCTGCTTCGGTTTTCTTCTTGGGCATGAGCGCATAACCCTCTTTCCACTTGAAACCGCCTTCACTCACATCAGCTGCCCACTCTACTGTATATCCCTTATCTATGGCATTGTCAACCACCGCCTTGAATTCATCAAGAGGAAGATTGACATAACCGTCGTTGGTCCAGTTATCACACACCTCGAGAATAAATGGTTTGTAGTAAGGATGATGTGTGAATGATGTCAAAGCAACATAATCATCCATATCAAGTCCGAGTGACTTGGCAAATGACTGTGGAGTATATGTAACGCCCTCATACTCGAAAGTTTCGGGAAGTTTGCCTAAATAAGCATCGAGTATTCCGTTAAATCCGGCCTTCCATGCCGTTGAGAGATGCTTGCCGCGATTGCGATATACAGCATTAAGATATGCACTCAGAGCTGCATCAAGTTCACCGTGATCATGCTTTTCCTCACCATACTGAAGGCCGGAATAGACTGATTCAGGGACAGCACCGAAGTTACGGAATACATTCGGCACATCGACAATCGATCCACCGGCAGCAAAATTCGTGTTGCTCTGAAGGCGCATATATCGGTCAGCTTTTCCGTCATAGCAATGATAGACGGTAAACATTTCGCTCAGATCAACCGACTTGCCGGTTTTGCGAAGAATCTCATCTTCGAGAAACGATGTTCCGGCAAAACACCAGCATGTGCCTGACTTGTTCTGATCCTTAACCGAATTAGTAGGAACGACTTTTATATCCGTGAAAACAAATCCGACTTCGGTTGAATCGGCATCCTCGACCGTTTCGTCAGCAAACGCCGATACACTGAAGCCGAGTGCAAGCAGAGGTAGAAATAAATATTTCATATTTTGTTATGATAATGATTAGTCAATGAAAGTAACCGGATACACCGGAATGAAAGATCAGCGGCGGCGCTTGCCTCCGGAATTTCGACTGCGGCGACGTTTTTCACCAACATGACCTGACAGAGCCTGCCGAGCCGACACTTTACGGCCCATATCATCCTCATTGTCACGACGCACCGGAGCGTCGGCCAAAACAAAGTCGAGCTGTTTCTTTTCAAGATCGGCACGTGCCACACGAATTTTCACCTTATCGCCGAGACGATAACGAGTGTTGTGGCGGCGTCCGACCAAGCAGTGATTCTTCTCGTCAAAGTCATAGTAGTCATCAGCCAGATCACGCATAGGAATCAGACCCTCACAGAGATTTTCCTCAATCTCCACATATAAGCCCCACTCCGTCACACCGGAAATCATTCCGGAATATTCCTGACCAAGATGGTCACGCATATATTCCACTTGCTTGTACTTGATTGAAGCACGTTCGGCCGATGCTGCAAGCTGCTCCATGTCTGAAGAGTGTTTACATTCATCCTCAAGTTTTAGCCGGTTGACACTTCTGCCTCCGTCAAGATAGCGTTCAAGCAGACGGTGAACCATCATGTCAGGATAACGGCGAATTGGCGAGGTGAAATGAGTGTAGTACTCGAAGCCGAGGCCGTAGTGACCGATGTTCTCAGTTGTGTAGATGGCTTTAGCCATTGACCGTATGGCAAGTGTGGCAAGATAGTTCTCCTCTCCTGCACCTTTTATGTCATGGAGCATACGGTTGATGGAGCGGTTGACCTCGCGAGGTGTGCCTGACACCTTGAGCTTATAGCCAAATGAGCGGGCAACCTGAGCCAAATCGGCCAGTTTAGTCGGATCCGGCATATCATGAACGCGATATACAAAAGCCTTAGCCTTTTTGCGCCCCTTTACATCACCGATTTGAGTAGCAACAGTGCGGTTAGCGAGCAGCATGAATTCTTCAATGAGCTTGTTGGCATCTTTTGACACCTTGAAATATACCCCGGTGGGGTGTCCGGATTCGTCAATGTCAAACTTGACCTCCGCACGGTCAAACTCCACAGAGCCTTCCTCATAACGACGGCGACGGAGAATTTTGGCAAGTGAGTCAAGGGTTCTTATTTCATCCACAAAGTCACCCAAACCTGTCTCTATTACATCCTGGGCCTCCTCATAGGTGAAACGGCGGTCAGAGCGGATGACTGTTCGGCAGATTTTGTGGCTCAACACGCGGGCATTGGAATCCATTATGAAGATGACCGAGAATGCAAGCTTCTCCTCATTGGGACGGAGAGAGCAAATTCCGTTACACAGATGTTCCGGAAGCATGGGGATGGTGCGGTCAACAAGATAAACGGATGTGGCGCGATCCGAAGCCTCACGGTCAATGATGGAACCTGGACGGACATAGTGCGTAACATCGGCAATATGGACACCGATTTCCATATTTCCGTCCGGCAAACGACGGAATGAAAGTGCATCATCAAAATCCTTAGCATCACGGGGGTCAATGGTGAATGTAGTGATACTGCGCATATCCTCACGCCGGGCAACCTCCTCATCAGTAATTCCGGCGTTAATCTTGTCAGCAGCGCGTTCCACTGCTTCGGGATACTTGTAAGGGAGTCCGAACTCAGCGAGAATAGCGTGCATCTCAGTGTTGTTGTCACCCTTCTTTCCGATGATGTCCACCACCTCACCACGAGGATTTTTTGAACCGTCTTTCCATTCAGTAATGCGTACAATAGCCTTGTCGCCTGTCTTTCCACCTTTTAAACTTGCCTTTGGAATGAAGATGTCGGTGGCAAGAAATTTGGAGTCGGTCTGAAGATATGCGAAATGCTTGTCAACTTCAAGAGTTCCGATGAAAGTCTGATCTTTTTTCTCAAGAATCTCCACAACCATAGCTTCCGGCTCTACACCGCGGCGACGAGCAGCGATTGTCACTCTGACTTTGTCACCGTTAAGAGCGTGCATCGAGTTGCGTTCGGCCACAAACAGTGTTTCGCCGTCAGTGTCAGTTATGACGGAGTTCTTACCGTTTGAGCGGCGCACGAACACACCCGTGTCGCCCGTGGTACGCTGAGGTGACTTGTATTTACCGGGTGATACTTCGATGATTTCGCCGCCGAAAGCCATCTCGATAAGCAGAGTTGCCACCTGTCGCTGCTGCGAGGGAGTTTTAGCTCCGATTGCATGTGACACCTGCTTGTAATTATATGTATTGTTTTCCTGATTCTGTACGAAATTCAGAACCTCCTTTTTGACGTTCATTTCTTTAGGATTTTGTTGGTTTCAAGGGAGAGATAATAAGCCTCACTCCAAAATTTCAACAACGGAGTAAGGCTTAAAGTTCTAATCAGGCGTCGATGTTGGCGTAGGTAGCGTTGGCTTCGATGAAGTCACGTCGGGGAGCCACGTCCTCACCCATGAGCATCGAGAATATACGGTCAGCCTCGGCAGCGTCACTGATATTGACCTGCTTGAGCAGGCGTTGCTCGGGGTCCATAGTGGTGTCGCGGAGTTCCTTGTCGCTCATCTCACCGAGACCCTTATAGCGCTGTACTTTGGTTTTGTCGCCATGAATAGCGATAAACTGTTGCACCTGAGCATCGGTCCAGCAATATTCCTCGACTTTACCGCGTGTGCATTTATAAAGCGGAGGAGTGGCAAGATAGAGATAACCATGCTCGATAATGGGGCGCATACGGCGGAAGAAGAAAGTCATCAGCAGAGTGGCAATATGACTGCCGTCGACATCGGCATCGGTCATGATGATAATCTTATGGTATGCAAGTTTGGATATGTTGACCTCTTTGGGATCTTCCTCAGTACCGATGGTGACGCGGAGAGCGCGATATAGACTGGTGATTTCCTGATTATCGAAAATCTTGTGATCCATCGCCTTCTCCACATTGAGAATCTTGCCTCGAAGAGGAAGAATGGCCTGAAAACGACGGTCACGTCCCTGCTTGGCCGTTCCACCCGCAGAGTCACCCTCGACAAGGAAGAGTTCACAATCCTCGGCATGACGCGACGAGCAGTCGGCCAACTTGCCGGGGAGTCCTCCGCCACTAAGGGGCGATTTACGCTGTATTTTTTCACGAGCATTTCGGGCGGCATGACGGGCCTGAGCTGCTATGATGATTTTGTCAACGATAGTGCGGGCCTGACGGGGATGTTCCTCAAGATAGTTACGCAGTGCCTCACTGACAGCAGAGCTGACGGCGCCTATCACTTCATTGTTACCGAGTTTGGTCTTGGTCTGTCCCTCAAACTGAGGCTCCATGACTTTGACCGAAACCACAGCCGTGAGGCCCTCACGGAAGTCGGCCGGGTCAATATCAATCTTGACTTTTTCAAGGAGCTTATTGTCCTCGGCATATTTCTTCAGCGTAGTTGTCAGACCACGACGGAAACCGGTGAGATGAGTACCACCCTCGATTGTATTGATGTTATTGACGAAAGAATATACGTTTTCGTTATATGTGTTATTGTATGTAAGGGCAACCTCAACCGGAACACCCTGACGCTCCGTCGACAGGTGAATCACGTCATCAATCAGTGACTCTTTATTGCCATCGATATATTCTACAAATTCACGCAGACCGTCACGCGAATAGAATGTCTCGGTAATGAAATTTCCCTGTTCATCGGTTGTACGACGATCAGTCAGAGTCAGCGTGATACCCGCATTAAGGAAAGCCAGGTCACGCAGACGGTTGGCAAGAGTGGAGTAGTCATAAACGGTAACCGTAAAAATAGTGGGGTCGGGACGGAATGTAACCATAGTTCCGGTATGATCCGACGTTCCGATAACCTGAAGCTCGCTTGTAGGTTTGCCACATGAATATTCCTGCATATATGCCTTACCGTCACGGTGAACTTCGGCACGGAGATAAGTGGAAAGCGCATTGACACATGAAACTCCCACACCGTGCAGACCGCCTGAAACCTTATAGGAACCCTTGTCAAACTTACCGCCGGCGTGAAGCACAGTCAGCACCACTTCAAGGGCGCTCTTGTGTTCCTTCTCGTGCATATCCACGGGAATACCGCGTCCATTATCAACTACGGTGATTGAATTATCTTCATTAATGGTGACATCAATGTGAGTGGCATAACCGGCGAGAGCCTCATCAATAGAGTTATCAACAACCTCATATACAAGGTGATGGAGGCCCTTCACTCCAATGTCGCCGATATACATGGCAGGGCGTTTGCGCACCGCTTCAAGGCCCTCGAGGACCTGAATGTTACTCGCGCTGTAAACTTCTTCTTTCTGCTGGTCTTGTGACATAATCTATGTTCTGTTCTTTATTCTTTCCTATTTCTGTAATCGGCCAAAAATCAGCATGTTACACCAACAATCCTGATAGCCGAATTATGCTACAAATTTAGTAAATTTTTCTCAAAAAAACAAGACTGATGTCATCAGTTTGCACCTAATGATTCAAAAATTGTTAAAACTTTTCTGCATGTGTACTTGTTATTAGAAAAAACGCTTCAACTCCAATTCGCATGAACCCATTAAAAAAAATCCTCATGCTCGCCGCTGCAATGTCGGCCACCGCGAGCCTTGCCGCAAAATCGCCCGTTGAAATTCAGCGCGATTCTCTCATCAACAACCACAAATACATATTTTTTGGTGAAGGCACTAACCCAAGTTCCGATTCAATCCGGGCTTTGGTCGAGAATTTCTATTACGATCAGTTCCGTAACTTTCAGGACCCCGCTGCTCCATATTTTCTCTTTATGAGCCGTAACGCCAACCTGGCTATGGGCGTAGGTGGCAGAGTGAGGATGAGAGGCTACTATGACTGGGACGGTTCTGTCAATTCACCCGGTTTCGCTCCCGTACTCATTCCGGTCGATAAAGATTATCTCCACCGCAATCAACTTGGAACCACACCGGCAGGAACGGCAATATTTTTCCGAGTCATAGGCCGCAACGAGAAAATAGGTTCGTTTCAATTTTATATTGAAGGAAATTTCAATGGATTTAACCAGCGAGGTTTCCAACTGAAAAAATCATACGCTATTGTCAATGACTGGACCATCGGTTACGCGGCGTCGACATTCGGCGACGGAGCAGCTGTTCCACCCACCGTTGACTCAAGCGGTCCTACAATGAAGATGGACGGCACTAATGTGCTTGTCAGATGGATGCACACTTTCAAGAATCGTTATGTGGTGGCTGCCTCGGTAGAAACTCCCTCAATGAACATTCAGGAAGTAGCCGATAAAACTTCGGCCCGCTCGCAGTACCTACCCAATCTCGCGGCTATGGTGCAGTATGAATGGGCTAAGGATCAACACGTTCGTCTGTCAGGACTTGTCCGATTCCTACCCTACCGTGACCTTGTCAGCGGAACAAACCGCCAGCTCACCGGTTGGGGAATGCAACTCAGCACCGTATTTCGCCCCATCCCGGCACTGACCGTATACGGTACAGTAAACGGAGGACGCTCCTACTCTAATTTCGGGGGTGATATGTTACTCTCAAAGTATGATCTGGTGGAAGATTTATCTCATCCCGGACGACTTAAAACCACTCCGGGCTTCGGATACTTCGCTGCCGTGCAGTATAACTTCACACCATCGCTTTTCGTGTCAACCACATGGGGACAGGGACGCTACCTCCCATCGTTTGAAACGCTTGGTTCCGACTATAAATACGGACTCTACAGCGCTACAAATATATTTTGGAATCCGATTCCGCGTGTGCAGTTAGGTGCGGAATTCAATATCGGCAAGCGTAAAGATTTTAATGGACAACAAGGTTGGGCGCGGCGTATCGGAGCCGTGATTGACTTCTCGTTCTAATAATTTCAAACCTCAAACCGTAAATCCGGCAGTCGGTTTCCGCGCAGGAAATCTGCTGCCGGAATTTTTTCTTGCCATAGAAATAAATCTTATTCTCTTTTGTCAACTCAAAACCCTAACATATTCCCTCAGAGCCGGAATAATATTCGGAATGTCATTCTCAACAACATCCCACAACACCTCTGCACTTATTGAAAAATAGCCATGGACAAGCACATGACGCATTCCCTCAATTTGCCGCCATGGAATCTCAGTATGGAGTGACTTATATTCTTTGGTTATCATATACGCCGCTTCACCTATGATTTCAACAATCTTAGATAAGCCATAAAATGCAACTCTATCACTTTTTATTTTATTAAGCGAGTAATTATTCTTCTCTGCTTCTAATAGCAACGCCATATCCAACATGTGTTGAAGTCGGCCGGAATCTTTAAGCCGATCTCTCATAAATCAGGATTTTATCATTTTCAATACTTTTCCGAGCAAATTCCTTAAGGCCACGTTCCTCAACCAAATCAACTTTACGACCCAATAATTCCGAAAGGTCCATAAGAATCCCACCCATAGTAAATAGAGAAACAAGACCATTAGAATTATCATATTCAACAAGAATATCTATATCACTATGCGGTGTTTCCTCACCGCGCGAACATGACCCGAACAGCCATGCCCTAAGAATTGGTTGGCCATTCATAAACCTTTTAATCACAGGGATTAATCTCTGAACACTTTCGCTTATCATACATGACAACTTTTATTGATTCTCAAACCGTAAATCCGGCAGTCGGTTTCCGCGCAGGAAATCTGCTGCCGGAATCTTTTTCTTGCCGGGAATCTGAAGGGAGTCGATACGATAGGACCCTTCGCCGCAACCCACAGTCATAGTGCCGTCTACCACGGTTATTTCACCGGGAGTACCGCATGAAGTTTCAAGAGCTTTGCCGGAGAAAATCTTCACGTCGCCCACCGCGTTTCCTGCCGTGGTCATAGGCGACCATGCTCCGGGATAGGGTGACAGTCCGCGAACAAGATTGGCAACCTGTCGGGCCGGGAGTGTCCAGTCAATCTTACATGTTTCCTTGAAAATCTTTGGAGCGGGCGTGGGTTGCTCCCCTTTAAGAAATTCATCCTGCGGAACGGTATGAAGCGTTCCGGCAAGTATCTGTTCCACGGTGTCGACAGTCAGAGCCGCTCCAAGTGTCATGAGTCGATCATGAACATCACCCACATTGTCATCCGGAGCAATTTCGATGCGCTCCTGAGCTATGATGTCACCTGTATCGATTTCATGCTTGAGAAAGAAGGTGGTTACACCGGTCTCCGTATCGCCGTTGATAACAGCCCAGTTAATCGGCGCAGCTCCACGATAGCGGGGCAGCAGAGAGGCATGTAGATTGAATGTTCCGAGACGGGGCATGGTCCAGACCACCTCGGGAAGCATCCTGAAAGCAATAACTATAAAAAGGTCGGCGTCAAGCAGACGGAGTTCGTCAATAAAATCCGGTGCCTTCAGCTTCTCAGGCTGCATGAGCCGGAGTCCGTGAGCAAGAGCATACTCCTTAACAGGCGACTGAAACATACGGTGACCGCGACCGGCAGCCTTGTCAGGCATAGTCACGACTCCAACTATATTATATCCGCCCTCAACAAGACGGTTCAGCGACTCCACGGCAAATTCGGGAGTGCCAAAAAACACGATTTTCAAATTTTCTTTTTCCATCACACAAATTTACTGCTTTTTCACTATTTTTGCAACAAAATCAAACTGCCATGAAACACTTCATATCTCTTTTGATTGCTTTTGTAACAATCGCAGTAGTAAAAGCCGAGCATGTCGACTCGGTAAAGCTCTATGACCGATGGGAAAAACCGATTAATGGCCCGTCGGACGGAAACCCGTTTAAGGATGTCACTTTCAAAGGCCAATTTGTGCGCGACGGCTCCACTGACACGCTTACAGTCAAAGGATTCTATGACGGTGAGGGCATATATAAACTCCGCTTCATGCCAACCGAACCGGGAATGTGGAGGTTCACAACTCAGTCAAACGCGCCGGCACTTTCAGGCATCGCCGGAACAATATTATGCTCGGACGAGATGGCCGGACGCGGTCCGGTCCGCACCAGCGGTCGGCACTCATTCAGATATTCGGATTCGACTCGCTACATGCCATTCGGCACGACTGCCTACTCTTGGGTTCACATGACACCAGAACTACGACACATGACACTCAACACCCTGCGCCAAAGCTCGTTCAATAAAATCCGGATGTGTGTCATGCCGAAGTCATACGCTCTATGCAACAAGGAGCCACAACTTTACCCCTTTGCCGACGGACCGAGCAAGACGGAAGGAATGACATTGACAGCTAAATCAGGACGCCGGTTTGACATGACACGCTTCTCACCCGAATTCTTCCGGAATTTAGAGGCTATGGTCGACAGTCTTGATGCTCTCGGAATTGAAGCAGACCTGATATTGTTTCATCCATACGACAAGGGTGAATGGGGGTTTGATTCAATGCCGGCTGAGGTCAATGAAGCTTACGCAGATTATGTCACGTCACGGCTTTCTTCATTTGCCAATGTGTGGTGGTCAATGGCCAATGAATATGATTATGTCACATCAAAGTCCGAAGCTGACTGGTTAAGGCTCATCGACGTGGTTGACGAGGCTGATCCATACGGACATCTGCTTTCGATTCACGGCTCGACGGCAACTTATTTTCCTTATGAGACAACCCGACGAATCACCCACACGAGTGTGCAGGATGAAGCACCTGTCATGGAACAGGGACGCGCTGCCATGCTGCGGCAGATTTACCGTAAACCGGTCGTACTCGATGAGGTATGCTATGAGGGAAACCTGACACGTCGGTGGGGACGACTGAGCGGAGAGGAGATGGTCCATCGCATCTGGAACGGTGTGCTGGGTGGCACATACGTGACCCACGGCGAATGTTTCATCAAGCATCCTTCAGAGCAGGACACAATCATGTGGGCCGAAGGTGGTGAGCAGAGGGGCGAATCGTGGAAAAGAATCGGATTCATCCGCTCGATTGTAGAAGCGATGCCTGAAGAAATCGAACCGGCTGACATTTCGCGCGACATCGTCACCTCAACCGGTGGTCCGGGGCATTATCTGGTATATTTCGGTAAGAATATCGCTGATTCGTGGCAATTCAATCTGCCGGTGAAGTGTGCGGAATATGATAAACTCCAACCCGGCACACGGTTCAAGGTGGAGATTATCGACACATGGAACATGACCATCACCGAATGGCCCGAAGTAATGGAAACCGGCAAAGCTGTGGATTATAGATATTACGACGTGAAAAACCGGAGCATCCGCCTGCCTCTCGCTCCTTATATCATGGTGCGACTCACTCAGCTATCGCCTCAGTCAGATTCCGCAGAGCGTCTGTAGCGGCGCATTGCGGAAGCGTGTCGAGAATCGCAACTGCCTTGTCGGCCATGTGTCTGATTGTAGCGAAGGCATACTCAATACCGCCCTTCTCCTTAGCGTATGCAATAAGTGTTGCAATATCCTCTGCCGTAAGTTGCTCCTTCTGTGAGAGTTCAGTCATCAAACCCTTACGGACATCATCCTGATCAAGCGCATAAAGAAGCGGGAGCGTGATTTTCCCCTCACGAAGATCATTTCCGGTCGGCTTCCCGACAGCGGTATCCTCGAAATAGTCATAAATGTCATCACGGATCTGAAAACACAAACCGAACAGCTCGGCAAATCGCTTCATCTGTTCGAGACTTGCGTTGTCGGTCCCTACCACATAACATCCCGTTTCCACACATGACACAAACAGTGAAGCGGTCTTATGGGAAATTACACGGAAATAACTTTCCTCATCAAGAGTGTGAAATCTTGCATTGCAGATCTGGTCCATCTCGCCGAGCGACAGCAACTGACCCAATCTTCCTATGGTTTCTATCACACGGAGATCACCGGTTGAAATTGCCTCACGCAAAGCTGTGGAAACGAAATAGTCACCCACAAGCACAGCAATGTGATTATCCCAAATAGCATTGATTGTAGGACGATTGTGACGTGTTGCCGAATCATCCACAACATCGTCATGTATCAGCGAGGCATTGTGAAGCATCTCAACCGAAGCTGCCGCGGCAATCACCTTGTCGGTAACCGAACCGAATATTTTGGCAGTCAGGATCACAAGCATAGGACGCAACTGCTTACCCTTTGTTTTGAGATAATTACTTATCACTTGATTCATCAATGAATTAGATGAATCAAGCGAGGCCATCATCCGCTCGTTGAGTTGGTCGAGTTCGGGGGCTATGCTCTCTCGGATTTGTGAGATAGTTCTCATTTCAGACTGCAAAATTACAAAAACTCCCGAAATCTACCATAAATTTCCGCAAATATCTTTCCGGCATTAATTACGGCAGATTATAGACGGGAAATAGCTTACAAAAACATCCGAAGATGCGAAGCAAAAAAAGCATTTCCCGGTCGGAGCGGAATCCGACCGGGAAAGATATGACGTCCCGCTAATCGGGATATAAGTTCAGGTTTTACTTTTCAACAAACACACGATACTCTCCCGGCTTGAGCGATGCGGGAAGTTCGGCTGCTGCTCCGGTGAAATAGTCAACCATGCCCTCATTCAGCTCGGGAGCGGCATCGATGAAGCTAACAGCCTCATCATTTGCGCCGAGGTTTACAAAAACAACCACACGCGATCCGTCGGTCGAGCGTGAGAACACATACAAGTCAGGACTTTCGGTCATGAACCGAACCATCTCTCCACCCTGCTCGCCGGCGCGAAGAGCGGCCTGATTGTGCTTGAGTTCGTTGAGTTTCTTATAGAACGTGAAATACTCGTTGCGCGGTTCCCATACAGGGGCCTGATCCTTGACAAAAAATTCGAGCGCACGGTTAAGACCGGTTTCCTGTCCAGTATAAATGAGAGGCATACCGGGAAGTGTGTAGGTAAGCACGGCAAAAGCATCCGTAAGATTGCCGAGCCGGTCAAATTCCGTTCCTTCCCATGAATTGAGGTCATGATTGGTTATCATGTTCATAAGATAAGTATCCCGAGGATATTCCGCAGCCTGTAAAGCAAGCAGTGAATCAATGTCGGCGGCATGACGGGTTGGGAATGTGCGCATCTCACCGTTCACATTCTTAAAGGAATACTGTCCGGATGTCGCAGCAATGGCGCTGAATAGGTCCTTCATCGGCCAGTTGTAGCCCATGTCGAATCCGTTTTTCTGCAATGCCGGCACACTTGCTTCAGCAAGCATAAACAGGTCGGGCTTCACGGCCTGAAGCTGCGGACGGGTTTCATCCCAGAAATCCACGGGAACTTCCATAGCCACATCACAGCGGAAACCGTCCACACCCACTTCAGTGAGCCAGAACTTGAAAGCATCGACCATAGCGGCACGCATCTCCGGATTGGAATAGTCAAATTTGTAAACATCGGTCCAATCGTAAGGACCATACATATTTCCGAGCGAGTCCTTAGCATACCAGTCAGGATGCTCCTCAACCCATGCGTTGTCACATCCGGAGTGATTCGGCACCCAGTCAAGAATCACTTTCATGCCGAGATCATGAGCCTTTGCAACCGTGGCCTTGAACTGGTCGAGTGTACCGAATTCCGGATTGAAGGCCTTATAGTCACGCACGGCATAGTAACTGCCGAGTTCTCCTTTACGGTTTTTTTCGCTGATGGGATATACCGGCATAAACCAGAGTATATCAACCCCGAGATCCTTGAGACGCGGCAGTTGCTCGTCAAATGCAGTCACGGTGCCGGAGTCGGTAAATTGACGGAGGTTGACTTCATAGATGACAGCGTTGCGCGACCATTCGGGATGAGTGACCGAAGTGTAGGTGGAATCACGTTGCTCACTTGCCGAGGCGTCGGCTTTCTTCTGTGAGCATGAAACGATCACAACCGCGGCAGCAGCTACGGCAATGATACCGAAAAAGATTTTTTTCATTGTTTATGATAATTATAATTATTCTGTGACTTTTGTAGCCTTATTATATATCGACTCAAGTTTCTTGTCAAGCAGCTCAGGTGAAAGTGCGGCCAGGGCGTTTAATTCCGGTATTTCACCTATGGCCTTACGGTTTGTCTCATAATATTTCAGAACATCCTTCATTGAGGCTATGAACGTGTCCCTATTATTCTTTTTCAGACCTCGTTCAGCCATGTGAATTAACTCTGCTGACAGATATGCCATCATAACATTAGGCTGTGTCGCTATCTCCGGAATCGGATTCATCGTGATAGACACCTCTTTGGTATCAACAGTCCACATCAATACCGCTTTTGCATAGCTGTTCGCTTCATTCTCAACTGACTCACTTCCGGTAAGAGGTGTGTCGAGTACAGCGTGAGCAATAGGTAGAATTTGTTCCAAGGTCAAACCTTTAATGAGATCTCTTTCACTTTGACCCGAAGCATACGCATGCTGACCGCATAGAATAATTATCGAAGCTATAACGACAGAAATAAGTTTAAACAATTTCATGGCTTAAAAATTTTCGTTGATATATTCAGCCCAAATATACGAATAATTTTCAAACCACCACCCAAGTGATTGAAAAACTTTCCAAAGCGAAATCTATAACACTAAACGAGCGGCTTTCCTTGACGGAAAGCCGCTCGTTTGATTGGTGGCGGGAGCAGGACTCGAACCTGCGACCTTTGGGTTATGAGCCCAACGAGCTACCACTGCTCCACCCCGCGATGTTTTACGAGTGCAAAGGTAGGAAGTTTTTGCCCACTCACCAAATATTTTGCCCGAAACTTTTGTTAATTAATATTAATCGACGTCTCTTGTGGCTCTGAAGGATATATTCTTCAACATCAGAATAGGAATAGTTGCTCCGATAACCATTCCGAGCAGAATGAAAAGACAAGTCATTCCGTTTGATGCAAAAAGATAAAAGTAATGGTCAAACGTGGACTCATCAGAGTGGAGCAGACACATCACAAGCCCTCCGAATGTCTTATAAGCATAAATCCCCGGAATCATTGGCAAAAGTGATGGAAACAGACACGTTTCGGCCGGAGTACGTGATACGGGTGAAAGAATCACGGCAAGCAATCCGACCACAAATGCGGCCATAGTGCTTGCAAAAATGATATGGAGACCTACAAGCGATGGCTGCATCAGCAAGAATCTCAAGGAATGACCCACGGCTGCAATTATAGCACAATATAGATACGCCCTCCGGGGCGGATTGCTGATCGAAGCGAATCCGACCGCCGCCACCGCTGCAAACAATGCGTCTTGAAGAAATTCGAGTATCATATACTGTTTCAGAACATTCCAAGATTCATCATCAACATTCCGCCACACAAACCGAGCGACAGACAAAAGGTCAGAATAACCGCATGTGTAAACCGGCAAAACGCGCAGATATAGTTACCGGTAAGCAGATCACTGAACGAATTGATAAACGGTATGCCCGGCACGAGATAAAGCACACTCGTGCTGACGGCCACCGCCGCAGTTGACCCGATTCCGAACAGCGAATCACCGGCCGCAAGCACTGATGAAACAAATGCGCAGATGATAAAGACCACACGGGTGTCTGTTCTCCGTTCAAGGAGAATCTGCTTGAGTAACAGACCGGCAAAAGTTGCGAGAAAAACTGTGGCGACAGCAATCCAGTCACCTCCGAAAAGCCGGCAGAACGACGCATTGGCAAGCGAGCCGAGAAGCAGAACAAGATTGCAATTTTCGGTAGGAGTGGCGATTATTTGCCTGAACGATTCACGAGCAGCGTCAAAGTCAAGTTTGCCATCGGCAACATCCCAACTCAGCTCGCTTAGCCTGGTATTGACATTAAAACTAATCGGCATCTCACATGTGGCAACAAGATAGGTGAAACACTCCGAGCCATCGGTCGCGCTGACAGCCACATTTATGTGTTTCGGCAGAATGGTCATGACCACTTCATACCCCATCGCTTCAGCCATACGAGTCACATTGCGCTGAAGCCGGATACAGGTGGCACCACATCCAAGCAAGCGCGAAGCATATTCAGCCAAAAATTTGCAGACATCCTTTATATCAGGATGACTCACAGAAACTCCCGGAGCAGGCGTAACGCCCTCATCCGGCGGGAGAACACTAACTGATTCCATTAGACTTATGATGACGTGTCCGCAGGGTCACGAGCCGGGGCGACACCGTGCGACGAGATGAGTGAATAGCGGAGAAAAGCCTTACGGCCACAAGCACAGCCATGATGACTGCTATCACGGTCCACGTCAGAAGGGGAATGTTGAGTGAAATCATAATCAATACCGTTTTAAATCATTTGTCATTTCCTACATATTTATAACAACCGATCTATTGATATAGGTTTCGCTACGACGAGAAAAATCACCTACTGAATGGAAAAGATGTCTCCGCCCGGGCGGAGACATCCATTTTATAGACTGAGCGGAAAAATCACTTGTCCATCGGGATATGCAGATCGGTGGATTTCTTTTCAGGAGCGATGATACCGTCACGGATAAGAAGTGCATCAATCGTGGGATCCTGACCTCGAAACCGGCGATATAACTCTGCGGGATTTTCCGTTCCACCCTTCATCAGCACATTCTTGCGGAATGACTCAGCAGTAGCCGGATCAAATATTCCGTTCTGCTCAAAGAGGGCGAATGCATCTGCATCAAGCACTTCAGCCCATTTATAGCTATAATAGCCGGCAGCATAGCCTCCTGAGAATATGTGGGAGAACTGCGGAGAAGTCATCATGCCCGGAACAGGGTCAAACATTCTTACCGATTCCCCGGCAGCCGCCTCAAAGGCTTCGGCATCGGTAACAGGCTCGGTGATGGAATGCCATGCCATGTCAAGAAGGCCGAAGTTTAGCTGACGCAAACAAGCATAAGCGGCTCCAAACTGCGATGATGCTATTATCTTATCGACTGCCTCAGCGGGAATAGGCTCACCGGTTACATAATGGCGGGCAAATCCGTCGAGAAATGCCTTTTGAGTCAGGTAGTTCTCATTAAACTGCGATGGAAGTTCAACGAAGTCACGATATACGTTTGTGCCTGAGAGCGAAGCATATTTAGTATTAGCGAGAAGGCCGTGAAGCGAGTGGCCGAACTCATGGAGAAATGTTTCAACCTCGTATGGAGTCAGAAGCGACGGCTTTGACTCAGTAGGCTTGGTGAAGTTCATAACTATTGTCACATGAGGACGAGAATTTTCACCGTCGGCTGTAGTAAACTGGGGCTTGAAGTCAGTCATCCAAGCTCCGGGACGCTTGCTCTCACGGGGAAAGAAGTCAGTGTATATCACACCTATATATGAACCGTCAGCATCTTTTACATCGTAAGCCTTAACGTCAGGATGATAGACGGGAATATCCTTATTCTCCACAAATGTCAGGCCATAGAGCTTACCGGCAAGTCCGAAAACACCGTCAACAACATTTGAAAGTTCAAAGTAAGGACGAAGTTCCTCCTCATTGAATGAATATTTTTCGTTTTTGAGCTTATTGGAGTAGTAGCTGTAGTCCCAGGGCATGATTTTTACCTGACGGTTTTCAAGTTTTGATGCAAACGCCTCAAGCTCGGCAAACTCGGCCTCCTGAGCGGGGCGGTAGGCATCACGGAGCGACGTCAGCAGTTCCATCACCTTATCAGGAGTCTGGGCCATGGTTCGCACAAGTGCATAGTCAGCATAAGTGTCATAACCGAGCAGACGGGCAATTTCAAGGCGGGTCGCAGCTATCTCCTTCATCACCTCAACATTATTGTATTCACCCTTAGTGTTACGGGAATTGTAGAGACGATACATCTTCTCGCGCAGATCCGGACGATCGGAGTATTTCATGAAAGCTGTATAGACCGGTTGGTCAAGTGTAAACAGATACTCTCCTACCCTGCCCTTCTGCGAGGCAGCGAGAGCAGCCGCTTCGACCGAACTTTCAGGCAGTCCTGTCAGGTCATCGGCTGTCAGCCAAACCTCGTATGTGTTCATCTCCTTCAGAACGTTCTGACCGAAAAGGGTGGTGAGTTCACTAAGGCGCGACGAAAGTGCGCGATACTTCTCCCGGTCATCGCCGCGCAGAAGGGCGCCGTTGCGGGCAAATGACTCATAGGTGGTTATGAGAAGCATCATGTCCTCCGGATCAAGATTAAGTGATTCGCGCTTGTCCCACACTGCTTTAATGCGATTCCAAAGACCCTCGTTGAGAGAGATAGAGGTGGAATAATCACTAAGGCGTGGAGTGACACGCATTGAAATTTCCATCATCTCATTGTCACTGTCGGCTGATAGCAATGGATAAAACACGTTAAGAACACGTTCAAGATCCTTACCGGACCGCTCGAGAGCAACGATGGTGTTTTCAAACGTTGGCTCCTCTTTTGAATTGACAATAGCATCAACCTCGGCCAATCCGAGTTCTATGCCACGGTCAATGGCGGGTTCGTAATCTGAATTTGAAATCTTGTCAAACGGGACAGTTCCGTGGGGAGTTGACCCGAAATCGCCGAAAAACGGATTTTGTGCTGATGTCATGAGTGCAAGTGATAGACAGGTTGCTGATAACAGTTTTTTCATTATGATGTTATGACTGATTGATAAATCAAAGTTTTGAGCCGAGACTGCTGCTTAGGCGCGACGCCTCGTCAATCACGATTCCCTCCATAAATGGAGTCACCCCTTTGGCCGCGAGGACTTCACGGTCAGCGGCAAAATCAAGAATGAAAGCATCAAGGCTGAAATCACGGGCAGCAATCGAGGCGCTGTAGAGTCTGGCAGCCTCACGGAAATCGCCGCGGACAAGCGCGAGATGTCCGGCGTTCATGAAGTCAGTTGCCGAAGGAGAGTCGCGTAGAATCGCTTCCCAAAGAGATGCGCTCTTGTCATAGTCGCCGATCATGAAGGTGGACCATGCCATCAGTCGGCCTGTTTTTCCCGGGGTAGAGTATTCCACTTTATAGAGATATTTCAATGCCTCGTCATATCGACCTGTTTTCATGAGGGTCCGGCCTATACTGAGTGCCAGACGAAGGTCATCCGGTTCAGAGGCCTCAAGCCTGCGCAAGCAGTCGAGTTCTTCATCATAGCGACCGAGGGCCTTTAGACTCACAGCCATGCGGCGTAGTAACCAACGCGATGAGTCACCAAGCATTTCACTGCGACGGAACTGCTCGAGCGCTTCGGCGTGGAGTCCCTGCTGCTGAAGGGAATATCCTGTTTTCTGAAGGATTTCAGCCGTCGTCCCGTAAAGATCGGCATAACGGGTCATGATTTCCACCGCTTCCTGCCAATAACGGTTACTGAAATAAAACTGACCTATGAGTGACAGAAGGTCCTCGCTGTCAAGCACATTTCCGGCCAGGGGTATGCGTGAAGGATTAAGCGGTCGCAGGAACGGGTCATTAAACTCACCCTTTCGGCGAAATAGTTTGAAGAATCGGTAGAGATCGCGTGTGAAGTTGCGGATAATGTTGACGCGACGGTCAGCTGATGTGACCGTTGATGCCGCCTGCATCATCTGAAACTGCGAAACCGATGCCCCAATCTGCTCCTCAAGCATACGTCGCTGCGCCTCGGGAATCTGAGTGATGGATAGAATGAAGGAGTATTTATCATTATCACAAAACATGGGTGAATTCTCCATCATTGTGCCGAGCATTGCTGCGGATCCGCTGCTACCTGAAACCACCGTATGATCGGCATGAAATGGAGTGAACCAGTTGACTATATCATTGAAAAACGGGAATGTCTTGAGACGTCCGAACGTACTCATCATCACGTCGGCACCCTCCTCCTGAAGTTCCTGAAGTTCACGCAGACGCTCGGCCACTCCGGATTTTTCAAGCATTTCATCCCATTCCGGATTTGCTTCCGGATCAAGTAGGGCTTCCGGTGACTGGTTTTTCATTGACTTTTCAATATCCGGACGGAGTTTCATCATCTCCGGAATCACCTCTTCGGTGATTTTGCGTGTGATCCGATCAGTGTCACGTGTGCGGATAATCTGCATCACAACCTCACGTATGTCGGCGCCCACTCCCGGATTCGAGTCGATCAAGGCAGACATACGGTCTGTCAACCGGCTTGAAAACAATGCGTCGCGGTGGATCCATAGCGACATAACGAGTGCAGTGAGTGCCTTAAGGGAAATATTATCATCCTTGACCGTGTCATAAATATCGGCCAGGAGGGTGATGCGCTGTTCATCAAACCAACTGTCAAGACCGATAAACACGGCTCCGACAAGTTGCTGACGGAAATGTGAGGGCAATGTCTCGTCAGATGCCATTGAAGCTATGAGCCGGCCATCAGACTTGGCAAGCGGATAGGCCGTCCAGAAATATTCAAAAATCGTTTTCTCAATCGCTTCGGCTTCGGCATGTAGACCGCCCGGAGCCTCACCGGCAAGCATAGCAGCGGCAATCTGTCCGGATATAGCTCTGTATTGCTCCACCAAACGTGACAGTCGATCAGGCTCAGGGCGGAGTCTGTTGGTGCGCAAAACATTGAAATATAGTGTCGGCGCCTGTTGCACAAGCATCTCCCGTTTCAGCCATATTGCTTCACCATAAAGCGACGCAGTGATGTCAGCGAGCAGGCGGTCACGCGACGGATCATCAATGCCGTCAAGAGCGTAACGTGAAAGATATTCATAACTCTGGGCTATAGCGCGGATTCGGTCAAGAGCTGCCACAGACGAGAGCTGATGGGCGGCATTTTCAAGTTGCGCTATAGCGTGGTTGATTCTCCGGGCCTGAAGAAGCGACCGGATTTCAATATCGATATTGTTGTCAGAATTTTTCATATTAATGTGATGCAAATATATGAAATTTACTGCAAAAACCGTGCCACCCAAACTATAAGTAAAGTTAAAAAAGCTGTCGGATAACAGTGAACAATGTCACCGCCACCCGACAACGCTGATGGTTATATAATGGGAGAAAACTAATGATTATTTCAGTGTACCGGCATTGGCCTCCTCAATCATTTGCTTGCCGGCTGTGATGTAGACTTCAACTCGACGGTTCTGTGCGCGGCCCTCGGGTGTGGCGTTACTTGCCACATAATCCTGCATAGGCAGACCTTCGGCTGACAGACGCGCGCCCGACACACCACTGTTAAGCAGATAGTTAAGCACTGCATCGGCACGTCCGGTGGCTACACGCTGATTCACTGCAAGTGTACCGGTATCGTCAGTGTAACCGATAATCTTCACATCCGTTCCGGGATTGGCAATGAGATTGGCAGCAAATGCGGTGAGATCCTTCTTTGCATTGGTGCTGAGGCTGGTTCCATTGGTGGGGAATAAGATTCCACCTTCAAATGTCACCTTGATTGCCTGCAAACCGTTGCTGTCCGTCACCTGCTCAACGGCTGCCTGTGCGGCAAGCTGCTTCTTGAGTTCTTCCTGCTGCTTGTCCATCTTCTTGCCAATCAGCACACCCGCCCCGGTACCTACTGCCGCGCCGATTGCCGCACCGATTGCCGCACCTTTGCCGCCTCCGATTAGAGCGCCGAGACCTGCGCCGAGACCTGCGCCACCGCCACCGCCGATGAGTGCGCCTTTACCTGTATTTGTCATAGAGGAACAGCCTGTTGAAACAAAAACGCAGACTGCCATACCGATAGTTCCGAAGAGCTTAATAAGTTTCATAATTGTTAATATTAAATAGTTAAAATTGTTAATTACGTGCAAAAGTATAAAATCCCCGTCACTTGGGCAACTTTATATTATTAAGACACCCGGAGCTACACAAAAGTTCTTATAGCATCATATTTTTTTCTACTGAAGGAAGAAGCCTAAGTGAAATTAGCAATTCGGGATTAAAAATTACCGCCCGCCGTCGCTACCTTGCGACCGTGGGCGGTAATTATGTAAGAAGGGGGAAATCAGCGCACTGCAATCTTTGAGATTTCGCGGCGACCGTTAGTTTCGGCAATCAGAATATATATGCCGGGGGCAGCGGTAGAGGTGACATTTTCAGCCACGCCTCTTCCGCGGGCAACCGTGCGTCCCGTAATAGCATCAACAAGAGTCAGATTAGTAATAGCGGTGAAACCGTTATTAACTTTGACTTCGGTAATTCCGGCGGGAGCATCACCTTTGAGGAAGTCCTCCCTGACGAGACGATCAGTCATAGCTCCGGTATAGATGCGGAATTCGTCAAGACAGCCGTTGAAGCGATTGTCGAGACCACAGGAGTTACCGATTATAAGCGGAAGATTTTTGTCGGATACGCTTCCTGTCTGATCAGGTGCTTCGCCGAGAAGAACACCGTCGATATAGATTTTAAGTGTGCCGGTGCTGCTTTCGCGGACGAGGGCGGCGTGATGCCATTCATCATTGAATATCTCGGTGGCATCAATGGATACCTCGCTCTTCTGAACATCATCATCAACGGCAAACTTGAGACGTCCACTCTTGTATTCAAGTCCTACCCAACATTCATCGGTGTGGCCTTTGTGGAAGAGATACGCATCTCGTCCCGTTGATCTGAACCACAGAAGAATGGTGAAGTCCTTCTTGCCAAGTTGAATGGCATCGTAGGCATCCTGAGAGTAGTAGACACCCACCTGACTAAGTTCGACCGCATTGCCAACGGGGCCTTCTACTGAGAGGGCTTCGTTCTTGCCACCTTTCTTAGCCTCGCCGTAGATTAGGTTAGGAGTAGTTTCGCCGAGCTGCTCAAAGGGATAGTGGGCAACACATTCAATCTCAACGCCGGGGATGACTATAATAGAGCCACTGACCGAAGCGCGTGGTTCGGCTCCCGAGGTGGAAAGCGTGAATTCATACGTGCCTTCAGCTACGGGAGAGCCTGAAATAGAGAAGGTCTGCGCCGACTCATCTACAGTAAGTGTAACACCTTCAGGAAGTCCTTCGGCGACAAACGAAGGAGCGTTGGCCCAAGTGCCGGTAATCGGCTCCATTTCGTAGCCTATTTCGACAAGTCGGGTGAGGTCAGATGTGGAAACTGAGATTCTTGGATTGCCGCTGAACATATCGGGAAGGTAGTAGCCGAGATGGGGAGGCTGATTGTAGGCAACGTTCTGCCAAGCCACAGCCATACGGTAGATATGATCTTGCATCAGACATGGTACCTTGTACTCCGTAGGAATGGTGGTGGTGAATACCAGAAGGTCAGACATCGTGGAGCCGTCGTAGTAAACCAGTTCTTCGCGCCAGTCGCCGAAAAGGTCAGCCTGAATGCATGGGGTTGACTTGGTCTGGGCCACTGATTTAGCATTGCTGTAAGATGAGAAGTCCATCACAGATTTTATCGACGTCAGGTCAGAGTTCATCTTGGTGATAGAGGTTCCGTCAAGTATCTCATCAAGGAGGTCGCCGTCCCAGTAGACACGGAAGTTGACCGAGGGACGATTGGTCGACACGCAGTTGCCTGCTACGTCGAAGATCTTGTTGGCTTTCGTGCCGTCGGTATAGTCTGCCTGAGGCCACATCTCATAACCGCGATGTGAGTCTGTAATGTCGGCGGCCAGCCCACGGCCAATATCATTGCCGGTCTGGAGCAAGCCCCAGATTACTTCACCAGTGCGGGCGTCGCGGAACTCGGTATCATATTTAGTGTCAGTTTTTTCGTGAACCATAAATACTTCCAGGCCGGGACGGTCAGGGTCAAGGTCACCGAGGTGAAGGGCATCGCCGTGTCCGAATCCTGTACGGTAGACGATGTTCTGTCCGTCGTGGTCAAGACAGGCCGAACCGTAGACAATCTCATCGCAGCCGTCGCCGTCAACGTCGCCCACGGTGATGGAGTGGGCGCCTTCGCCGTAGAGACCCTTGCCTTTCTCTTCGGATTTATGGAGCCATTTCAGTTTGAGATTGTGTCCGTCGAAATCCCATGCGGCAATATAGGCGGCGGTGTAGTATCCGCGACACATTACAATACTCGGCTTGATACCATCGAGATAGGCCACACACGCAAGGTAGCGTTCCGAGCGGTTACCGTAGGAGTCGCCCCACTTGCTCGATGAAATAACAGAACGTAATGGCTGATAACTTTCTGTGGCAAGATTGGCACCCGTAAGTCCATCAAACACCGTAAGATATTCCGATCCTGAAAGAATGAGGCCAACGTTGTTGCGGTAGTCATCAGTCACCTTATCATTGCCCATAAGCACCGGATTGCCCTGTCCGTCAATGGTTCCCGGAGCTGTCTTGACAGCCATTTCGGCCTTACCGTCACCATCAAAGTCATAGACCATAAACTGCGTGTAGTGGTTGCCGGCGCGGATATTCTGCCCGAGGTCTATACGCCAGAGTTTTTCACCTGTCAGGCGGTAGCAGTCGATATAGACATTGCCCGTGTAGCGACGATGAGCGTTGTCGGCGAAGTTGGTGGGATCCCAACGGAGGAAGATTTCATAGATTCCGTCACCGTCAACGTCACCTACCGAGCAAGAGCCGGGTGTGTAGGTATAGTGATACGGCTCCGTCAAAGCCGTTTTTCCATTTGGATCGTCGGCAGTCACACCGCCTGCGGGCGAGATGCCACCTTCAGGGCGGTCGATATGGATGCGATGGAATAGCTCGGGCCATACGGCAGCAACGTCAGTAGTCTCCTTGACTGCATCATTGAGCGTAGCTTGGAGCCGATAGACCGAACTTTCCGTGCCGGCGGGGTCGATAAAATTGGTCTGAAACAACAGGGGTTCGTCGGTAATTTTCACACCGTCACGATAGATGTCAAATTTCAGGTCCTTGTCATCGCTTTCAAGACTTCGCCATGAGAGGAACACACCCCCGTCAGTCTTGACAGCAACGGCACCGCGATCAAGAAATTCCTGCTGAGGATTTTGGGCCATAACCGTCTGACCGATGGCGGTTAACAGCGTAGTGGCGATAAAAAGTTTTCGCAAAAAGATTTTCATTGGAAGTATTGATAAATATTGATAAAATGGTACCAGTATTGATATAAAATTGGATAATACGTGAGCTAACTATGCCACGTCTCTAAGTGAAGGTCGAAGGATTCCATGAAATCAGATGAAACAAAAGCTCCTGTGTTTTCATCTTCGAGAGTAGTATAACGCTTCTTATTTATCGATTTGCAGTATGACTGACAGTAGTCAATCCGAATGCAAATATAATCATTTTTCTCCCATTCAGGCTATTATATATGGGAAAATATTTTAAAAAATATATGCCAAAACGGAATATCGGTCAATTACACAAAAATAGTGTCAATCCTTTTCCGGATAGCTGAATTTTTGTTACCTTTGCGATAGAATCATTAAATCCAGAATATCCATGAGCCGTGCAGCTTCATCCGGAAAAAACAGCAGCCTGATCTTGTATCATCTCGGCGCCCTGCTCATCGTTGTGGCGTGGGGCGTATCGTTTGTATCAACCAGAATTTTGCTTGACAACGGACTGCATCCAATCGAAATCTATATCTACCGCTTCATTCTGGCATATCTTTTCATGCTGGTGATTTCCCACAAGAAATTCAGGAGTAACTCATGGCGCGACGAGGGATTATTTATGGTCTGCGGACTATGCGGCGGATCGATTTACTATATCAGCGAAAATGTGGCTCTGGAATACACGCTTGTTTCAAACGTGTCGCTCATCACGTCGCTTTCCCCGCTGATCACAGCCGTTCTGCTTGGAATCCTGTATAAATCCGAACGACCGTCAAAAGGGCTTTATATCGGGTCTGGAATTGCAATTATTGGTGTGGCATGTGTGATATTCAACAGTAGTTTCATGCTCGACATCAAACCGTTAGGCGACATGTTGGCACTTCTGGCAGCACTGACGTGGGCCATATATTCACTTGTGCTTCGCAAACTCAACGTGCAGTATGACGCTCTGTTAATTACCCGAAAGACGTTTTTCTACGGCGTAATCACTGCCCTGCCCTTCCTTGCAATCGAGCCTGACATTTCATCGCCGGCGTTGCTTCTCGATCCTGTCATTCTCGGCAACATCCTCTTCCTCGCCCTCTTTGCCTCACTGCTCGCATTCTTGCTTTGGACTATTGTAGTGGGAAAACTCGGACCGGTGACAGCTTCAAACTACATTTATTTTCAGCCTGTTGTCACTCTGATTTTCTCGGCCATTATTCTGAGCGAGAAGCTATCGGTTGTCGGCATTACGGGATGTGTGTTGATTCTTACCGGCGTGTGGCTCAGCGACCTGCTCTCGCGCCGAGAGCTGGAAAAAGCGGCTCGCTGAATTTCTTAGATTTGAAATTATAAACCAAAACATCATAATGAAGAAATCTCTTATCGGACTGATTCTCGGATGCACATCGCTCGGCGTAGCCGCAGCTCCGATGTGGCTCCGGGATGTGAAAATATCGCCCGACGGAAAGGAAATAGCCTTCACATATAAGGGTGACATCTATAAAGTGGCCGCAACCGGCGGCAAGGCCGTCAGACTGACCGCAACGGAAAATTATGAATCTGTTCCCGTCTGGTCTCCCGACGGAAAGAAAATAGCATACGCAAGTGACCGCGAAGGAGGACAGGACATCTACGTGATGAACTCCGACGGCACAATGCAGCAACGGCTCACCACCAACTCGGCCACCGAAGTGCCGGAATCATTCACACCCGACGGAAAATATGTGGTGTTCTCGGCAGCCATACAGGACTCACCCGAGAGCATACTCTTTCCCTCCGCACGGTTGACCGAACTCTACAAGGTACCCGTTACCGGTGGAAACACAGTGCAGATTCTTTCATCACCGGCGCAGAAAATCAGTTATCTCCCCGATGGAAAGAGCTTCCTTTATCAGGACCAGAAAGGGATGGAAAACGAATGGCGCAAACACCACACCTCATCCGTCACACGTGACATCTGGAAATATGATGCCTCCACCGGACGCCACACCAATCTGACCGACCACGCCGGCGAGGACCGCGACCCGGTCATATCTCCCGACGGGAAATCGGTTTATTTTCTCAGTGAGCGCGACGGCGGATCATTCAACGTCTACTCCATGCCCATCGACAATCCTTCGGCAGCCACTCCGCTGACCCGCTTCAAGACCCATCCGGTGCGATTCCTCTCTCAAGGGGCCGACGGCACTTTAGCCATGACCTGGGACGGAGAAATATATACCATGAAACCGGGCGATAAGCCTCAGAAGCTCAATATTGAAATTACATCTGCCGATGAATCGAATCCGGTCAGGAATCTCCGCTTCAGCAGCGGCATTTCTGATCCCGTTGTGTCGCCTGACGGAAAGCAGATTGCCTTCGTTTACCGAGGCAACATTTTCGTCACATCGACTGACTATAAAACTACCCGACAGGTTACATCCACACCTCAGGGAGAATTTTCACCCACATGGGGGAGTGACAATCGCTCGATCTATTACACTTCTGACCGCGACGGATACAACACCATATATAAAGCGTCCATCACACGCGAGGAGGACCCGAACTTCCCCAACGCCACATTAATAAAAGAGGAGCGTCTGAATTCTGATAAAACCGACATCATGAATCCAATCATGGCTCCCGACGGAGAGAAACTTGCCGTAATCGTCGACCGCAACAAAATCGGAGTGATGGATGCGAAGTCGGGCAAAGTGAAACTTCTCACTCATGGAGAAACCTACACCGCACGCGACGGAGATATTCAGCTCGACTGGTCACCCGACAGCCGTATGCTCGCCGCAACCATTGACGTACACCACCGCGACCCATACTTTGACATCGCCGTAATTAACACCGAAAACGGAGAGATTACCAATATCACCAACAACGGTTACATCTGCTATGAACCGCGCTGGGTGATGGGTGGCGATGCTATCATCTACTCGTCAGAGCAATTCGGAATGCGTAATCACGCCTCATGGGGTTCGATGAGCGACGTGATGATCGTATTCACAAATCAGGAGGCATTTGATAAATTCAATCTCTCAAAAGAGGACTACGAACTCTTCAAGGAGGCTGAAAAAGAGGCTAAGAAAAAAGCCAAAGCCGACGATGATAAGGACAGCAAGGACTCGAAGAAAAAAGAATCAAAAATCGACGATTCCGAAAAATCAAAAGTCAACTTTCAGGCAGAGGGTATCCGTGACCGCATTGTTAGGCTGACACCTTTCTCAAGCGATTTGGGTGACTATTATGTTACCGACGACGGCGACAAGCTCTACTTCCTCACGTCCATTGATCAGGGCAACGACCTCTGGAGCGTCGACCTCCGTTCGGGTGACGTGGAGCAGACTAAACGTCTCGATGCCGGTAGTCTCTCGCTGCAACCTGATGCCGACGGGAAAAACCTATATCTGCTTGGTTCGGACATGATGAAGAAAATGAACCTCTCAAACGAAAAGCTCACCAACATCTCTTATCAGGGCGAGATGAAACTCGATCCGGAAAAAGAGCGTGAATATATGTTTGACTTTGTCATCAATGAGGAGCGAAACAGATTCTATGATAAGAATATGCACGGCGTTGACTGGGACCGCATGGCAGCAGCCTACCGCAAATTCCTCCCCCACATCAATAATAACAGCGACTTTGCCGAACTCCTCAGCGAACTCCTCGGAGAACTGAATGTGTCACACACCGGTGCTTCATATTATGGAGCCGGAGCCAAAGACCCCACAGCATCACTCGGTCTGCTTTTTGACATGAACTATAACGGTGACGGACTGCGGGTGGCTGAAATTGTGACAGGCGGACCTTTTGACCGAGCATCTACCAAACTCGTCCCCGGTTCGGTCATCACAGCAATCAACGGTGAAAAAATCACTCCGTCAACTGACCGCACCGCCATGCTCAATCGTCTGACAGGCAAAAAGACACTCGTTTCATTCAAGCTCCCCTCCGGAACCGAAATTGACGAAACGGTTAAACCGGTCTCAGCAGCAAAGATGAACAATCTGCTCTACAACCGTTGGGTACGCCGCAACGAGCAGATTGTTGACTCCCTTTCAGGCGGTCGACTCGGCTATGTCCATCTGCGCTCAATGGGCGACGGTCCTTTCCGCACCATCTATGCCGACGTACTCGGTCGTTGGAACGAACGCGACGGAATTGTGATCGATACCCGATGGAACGGAGGCGGACGCCTACACGAGGACATCGAGGTTCTTTTCAGCGGCAAGCAATATCTCCGTCAGGAGATTCAGGGTGTACACTCCGGAGATATGCCCTCACGCCGTTGGCTCAAGCCTGCAATTATTGTTCAGGGTGAAGCAAACTATTCCAATGCTCACGGCACTCCGTGGGTGTTCAAGAAAATGGGACTTGGCCGACTTGTCGGCATGCCGGTTCCGGGAACCATGACCTCCGTCAACTGGGTGACCCTTCAGGATCCCTCACTCGTATTTGGTATTCCTGTCGTTGGCTACCGCACCGAAGAAGGCTACTACCTCGAGAATCATCAGCTCGAACCTGACATCAAGGTTGCCAACAATCCCGGTTTAGCCGTGAAAGGAGTTGATGATCAGCTCGCCGCAGCCGTCAAAGCCCTTCTCGAAGATGTTGAAACCTTTAAAAAATCAGAATCATTCAAAGTATCGGAAAAACGTTGAGAACCACCACTTCTCATCCGCAATCTATTACTCAGGGCGTATCATCTTTTTGATATGCCCTGAGTATATATAGGAAACTAAAAAAACTCCTCCCGTCAGTGTCTGATTTTAAAACAAAGCAACGGATTTAAACTCAAGGGGCTATGTCTTGGTTGACACAGCCCCATGTAATAACTGACGGGATTAATTAGGTCCGATTACTTGTTCACCCGGAAGCGATCGTCACCTTCTTTAAGGAAGGCCACTACCTGACGGGCAGCTGCAATGCCGGCATTAATATTGGCTTCAGCCGTCTGTGCGCCCATTTTCTTAGGAGTGAAGAAAACTCGGTCACCGAAAAGTTCCTTAATCTCCATAGCACGATCAGGAGCAATATCAGAAACGTATTTCAAGTCCTGACGCTCAGTCAGAGCCTTGATGAGTCCCTCCTCGTCAATGATTTCCTTACGGGCAGTGTTGATGAGTACGCCACCCTTAGGCATCTTCATGATAAGGTCATATCCGATTGACTTACGGGTCTCAGGTGTGGCGGGAATATGGAGCGAAACATATCTGTTGCCGCTATAAAGCTCATCAACAGAATGAACCGGCGTAACTCCGGCTTCAAGCATAACCTCATCGGGACAATAGGGGTCAAGTGCAGAAGTGTTCATCTCAAAACCGCGGGCAATACGGGCCACATTGCGGCCAACCTGTCCGAAAGCATGAAGGCCGAGACCTTTGCCACGAAGTTCGGAGCCGGACGTTCCGTTATAGAGGTTGCGAGCCATCATGACGGCAAGACCGAATACGAGTTCGGCCACCGCATTGGAGTTTTGTCCGGGAGTGTTCTGCACACTGACGCCGCGAGCTGTTGCCGCCTCAAGATCCACATTGTCATATCCGGCACCGGCACGCACCACGATCTTAAGATTTTTTGCAGCATCAAGAACCTCGGCATCAACCTTGTCACTGCGGATAATGAGTGCATCCACATCCTCCACAGCCTTGAGCAGCTGAGACTTCTGATCATATTTCTCAAGCAATACAAGTTCAGCGCCAGCCTCATCGGCCACAGCGCGGATACCCTCCACGGCTACAGGGGCAAATGGTTTTTCGGTTGCTACAAGAATTTTCATGTCATGAATCGGTTTAAGGGGTGATTACTTCTTGTGAATTTTTTCAAATTCGGTCATGGCATCCACAAGAGCCTGCACACTCTCAAGAGGAAGAGCATTATAAAGCGAAGCGCGGAAGCCGCCCACCGAGCGGTGTCCCTTGATACCGATAATGCCACGGGCCGAACAGAAATCAACGAAATCCTTTTCAAGCTCACGATATGGTTCGGTCATGACAAATGTCACGTTCATGATAGAACGATGAGCCTTGTCAGTCACCGTACCGACAAACATCTCACTGCTGTCAATAGTATTGTAAAGCAGTGCAGCTTTCTCCTTGTCAAGTTTTTCCAGGGCTTCAACGCCACCCATTTCCTTGTAATAACGGAGAGTCATCAGTGCGGAGTAAACCGGAAGAACGGGAGGAGTATTGAACATCGAACCCTTTTTGATATGGGTACGATAGTCAAGCATGGTAGGGATAGCGCGTTCCACATGACCAAGAGCGCTTTCCTTTACAATCACGAGAGTAACACCAGCGGGAGCAAGGTTTTTCTGCGCTCCGGCGTATATCACATCATATTTGCTGACGTCGATAGGACGTGAGAAAATGTCGCTTGACATGTCGGCTACCAGAGGCACAGGCACATCAGGATCCTCACGCAGTTCGGTTCCATAGATAGTGTTGTTGGTGGTGATATGGAAATAGTCTACATCAGCCGGAACGGTATAGTCAGTTGGGTAATATGTGTAATTGGCATCCTTTGAAGAGGCAAGCACCTCTACGTCGCCAAACAGGCGCGCTTCCTTGATGGCATTTGATGCCCATGTACCCGTGTCAAGATAAGCGGCCTTCTTTCTGAGCAGGTTATAGGGAACCATGGCAAACTGCAAACTTGCTCCGCCACCGAGAAACAGCACATGATAGCCTTCGGGGACGTTGAGAAGTTCTTTGACGAGGGCCTGAGCCTCATCCATAACGGCCTGAAATTCCTTTCCGCGGTGTGATACTTCAAGGATCGAAAGTCCGGTGCCTGCAAAGTCAAGCACGGCTTCGGCTGTTTTCTTGATAGTGTACTGGCTTAGGATTGAAGGGCCTGCATAGAAATTATGTTTCTTCATATCAAATAGGGGTTTGATGTTGATTAGGTTGCAAATTTAGGAATTTTTTCTGTAATTACCGTGTCATAATGCAAAGAAAAATTCCCTGTACTCTCACTTACAGACAGATTTACGTGCAGTGCCGAAGTAGTCCTTGCGGATCATGCGGTCACTTACGTCACGGGCCGAACGAAGAAGTTTCAATCGCTCGGGCGTGACGGCTGCCGTGTCGCCCGAGGTGAGTCCGGTCATAGATGAAATTGCCACTCCGGGTGAACCGACCGAGATGTCGCGGCCCATACCACGCCATTCGTAATCGTTAAGCCCCATCAAGGCAAGGAGCGTGGAGTAGATGTCAACCTGTCCGGCCACACCGTCGATGTGTCCCGGTCTGGGAGAATTGAGTATAAGAAGCGGAACAAACTGGTCAGCTGACACTTCGGTACCGTCTATGCGGGCTTTGCGGAGTTCATCGCGCCGTGTTCCGAATGCTTCGTGATCGCCTGTTATCACCACTAATGTGCGGTCATAGTCAGGGCGGCTTTTGAGATATTCTATCATCGGAGCAAGCGAAGCATCAGTATAATGGGCCATTGTGATGTAGTCAGCAAGAGTTTCAGGGAGGTTATCGGGCAGGGTGAATTCCGGATCGCGCAGATTATCAGGAAGTTTGAATGGATTATGACCGGAATATGTCACAGCAAGGAGGTAGGCATTTTCACCGTCGGGCCATAGTTGGCCCGTTTTGAGTTTCTCTACGCTCTGACGCATGAATGACCCGTCGCTGAGCTTGGCCGGATTTCCGACTCGTTCATCATTGTGCCATGAATCCTTTGTCACAAGTGTGTCAAATCCGAATGAAGCGGCTATCGGTGCCTGATTCCAGACGGTGGGCTTGTCGCATGTGAGCAGATAGCTTCGCGCACCTCTACCCTCCTTAAGGGCCTTGACAATAGACGGATAGGTGGAGCCGGCATAACGCATACTGTAGACTGAGCCTTTCACCGGAAACATACCCGCTTGAATGAGCAGTTGCGCGTCGATGGACCGACCGGCGTCTACCTGCGTCAGTATGTTCGGAGCAAAGAGCGTAGTTGTGTCTGCGACAATGCTGTTGAGAAACGGTGTGATCGGTTTTCCGTTGACCTCACTGCCGATTACCCAGCTCTCAAGCGATTCGCATAATATTATCACGAGGTTATCACGCCGAAGCGTAGTGTCAGTCACCACATTATCATATCCGGCTTCGCGGTTATCATCCGCAATCCAATTCTCAATGACTTCTGCATCAACCTCGGTAAGCACGGATGAGTCGCGGTCAATAAACTGATAGATAAGTTCACCTCCAATAGTGTAGACGCACATCGGCGTAGTGCTGTAATAGCATGACTCTTTCAATGTTGTAACATGGGTGCGGAATCCGCCGTTGACGAGTGTCAGCAAGAGCGACAGTCCGAAGCAACCTACAGTCACGCAAAGATAGGTCATAGATTCGCGTCGGTTCAGCGGTATGCGTGGATAGCGAGCGGCCGAAACAATAGTAATAATCAGCAAAACCGGGGGGATGATGTCGCGCAGACGCAGACAGTCAGCCACACTGGCCTTGAAGTCGGCCAGATTTCCGGCCATCGAGTAGGCATCAAGCGGAATCGGCGCGAAGTAGACGCGGCAATACATCAGGTTACACTCCATCAACACCCACACCACTCCCGCCACAACGGCCTGCACGGCGAGTCTCCGTGTAATTAAATATGGCAGAGTGACAATTAGCGAGAGAAGAAGTGTGTTGACGTAAGTACCCGTAAAACCCATTCCCCGGAATGTGGTGTCAAAGCTCCAGAGAAGTGCAAAACTGATATACGCCAACCACGTACCGACAAGCAGTATGACGGTACGGCGGTCAAGATAGTTCCGCGTCATTGAGTTGATTTCGTGATTGGATTATAAATCGCGGGGATCAATCACTTCGTCCTCTTCAACAGGGATGTCCGGATTGACATTCTTGCTGCCCACAAGTGCATAGAAGAATATGTAGAGAAGCATAGCCACGACAAGGCCGTAGGAAGGCATATAGCCCTTGAGGTCTGCTATATAATTCTGAAGCAGGGGCATCAGACCACCACCCACAACCATCATCATGAAGATTCCGGAAGCCTGTTCGGTATATTTTCCAAGACCCTCTACGGCAAGATTGAATATGCTGCCCCACATGATTGATGTGCAGAGACCGCAGATGATCAGCACCATTGCGCTGACAGGCACCATAGCTCCCCCTTCATAGAGTATTTCAGGAACAGGAACCGTCACTGTTTTTGGAATAGCCATTGCCACTGCAACGAGAATCACCCCGAGTCCGGAAACTGCCATCAGCTGATTTCTTGTTGAAACATATCGGCTAAGAAATGCAGAGAAGAATCGGCCCACAAGCATAAGCAACCAGTATATAGCGACTATGGCACCTGCAATGGCCGACGCATCACCTATCACTCCGGCGCCGCGCTCGCTCTGATCAGCGAGATAGAAGTTGAGTGTACCGGGAATTCCGACTTCAATTCCGACATAGAAGAAGATGGCAATGACACCAAGCACGGTATGGCGGAAGTTCCACGGGCTGTGAGCGAATTTGTTCTTGCGGGTCTTGCCGAAATTAGATGACTCGGGGATAGTAACGGATCCCACCACAACAAATGCAACAGCAAAGATTCCCATACCTATGAAAAGGAGCGGTGCAACGTTTGACATCCTCACGGCGGGTGAAAGCTGACCTATCAACACTCCGACAAAGAGCGGAGTGAGTGTTCCTGCCAGAGAGTTGAGTGAGCCTCCGAGCTGAAGGAGCTGATTGCCACGGTTGCCGCCGCCACCAAGAAGGTTAAGCATCGGACAGCAAACGGTGTTGAGCATACAGACACAGAATCCGCAGACAAATGCACCCAAAAGATAAACCACATAGTTAAGATAGACATTTGAGCCGCGAACAGTGCCGATAAGAGTTTCGGCACCAACTACTCCTGACAGATACTGAATCAACAGACCGACAACACCGATGGCGAGGGCCACAAGGGTGGTTTTCTTGTAACCGATCTTGAGCAGAAGATTACCGGCGGGGATACCCATGAAGAGGTAAGCAAGGAAGTTCATCATGTTACCCATCATTCCGAGAACATTATTCCCTTCAAACTGGTAGCCCCAGATTGTGCCTATGGGCGCGGCAAGGTTTGTCACGAACGAAATCATCGCGTAGACGAAAAACATCACGATTATAGCGATAATACGTGATTTATCTGATGATTGAGACGTTTTCATGTGTCTTGAATATTTTTAAGTTTGTTTTTATGAATTTCTTGTTATATTCGTTGCACCCCTCCGCAGTAAGCTGATGGCAACTTGTCAGAGGCGGAAACAATGCTATCTGCAAAGTTCGGCATTTTCACTCTCAAATCCTAATTATTTTTATGGTTGTTAAACATAAATAGCCTATTTCTGATCAGCCATACCGTCAAAAGTTAATTTGAGTTAAACACCGGTCCGGATTAAATATTTTCATACGCGATTTGGGAAATTATGGATATAAAATAGTAATTTTGCACCTTGATATGCACATACCACAAATGAAATTGACACTTCGCTTCATACTGCTCGCGCTTATCAGCCTCACGCTCGCAACATCGTGTGGCGAATATCAGCGTGTGCAGAAAAGCGCCGACCCCGAATACAAGCTCGACTTCGCCCGGCGTGCGTTTGAGCAAAAAAAATATGTCCAGGCCGCCACGATCCTCGAAGAGATTGTCTCGTCATTCAAAGGCTCGGAAAAAGCAGAGGAAACTCTATATCTGCTTGCTCTGAGTCACTACGAAAACAAGGACTATGTCACTTCCGGACAGTGGTTCAAGACCTATTATTCGCGTTACCCGAAAGGCAAGTATGCCGAGTTGGCACGATTCTATTCCGGCTACGGATATTATCTCGACTCACCGGAGCCGCAGCTTGACCAGTCAGGCACCATCAAGGCCATTCAGGAACTTCAGGCCTTTCTGGACTATTTCCCCCGAAGCGACAAGGTGTCAATAGCCCAGAATGCAATTTTTGAACTTCAGGACAAGCTGACCCTGAAGCAACTACAGAACGCCCAGCTCTACTATAACCTCGGCACTTATATGGACAACAACTATGAAAGTGCCGTCATCGTAGCCAGAAACGCCGTCAAGGATTATCCCTATTCAAAATACAAAGAGGACCTTGAAATGCTCATTCTGAAAGCACGATACCAGGAAGCAGCCCAAAGCATTGACGAGAAGAAGCCCGAACGTTACCGTGTGGTCCTCGACGAATACTTCTCGTTCATCAACAACTATCCCGACGGCCCCAACCGCGAGGAAGCCGAAAACATTTACAAAATAGCCTCGCGCTACGTTAAAGATTAACAATCACATCGAAGATAATATTCAGGAATTTATGGACTACAAAAAGACCAACGCTCCTCTCAACACCCAGACACGCGACCTCATCGCAATGAGTGCCGACACGGAAAACGTCTATGAAACCGTGTGTATAATCGCCAAACGAGCCAATCAGATCGCCGGCGAGATGAAACATGACCTCGAAAAGAAACTTCAGGAATTTGCTTCGCTTAACGACAATCTCGAGGAAATCTCTGAAAACCGCGAGCAGATCGAAATCTCACGCTTCTACGAGCGCCTGCCCAAGCCCA
>CAZKNK010000010.1:0-42013 GCA_964554195.1 uncultured Staphylococcus sp. | reverse complement strand
GCTATCGTGGCCCTCTTCTTGCCGATTCGCTCCGAAAGCCGCTCCTGGGTGAGCTGATACTGGTCAATGAGTTTTTTGAATGTCAGGGCTATTTCGATTGCGTTAAGGTCCTCGCGCTGAATGTTTTCAATCAGAGCCATCTCAGTCAGCTCGGTATCTGAAGCGGATCGGATATAGGCCGGAATGGTGGTGAGTCCGGCCATACGGGCGGCACGATAGCGGCGCTCGCCGGCTATGATCTGATAGGAGTCAGGCCCGATTTTGCGGAGTGAGACGGGTTGGATTATACCCACCTCAGCCACCGAACGTGCCAGGTCGGCCAGCGCCTCCTCGTCAAACATTCGCCGTGGTTGTTCGGGATTGGGTGTGATGCGGTCTATTTCAATTTCATTGATGGCCGACGTTCCGCGAGCCGGGGTGTCGTCCATCGATATAAGCGAGTCGAGTCCGCGACCGAGCGCGGGACGTTTAGGTGTTGCCATCGTCTGACGGAAATTGAGTTTTAGATAATGTTTTTAGCGATTATTTCCCGCGCCAGAGCCACGTGTGAGGTGGCGCCGCGGCTGACCGGGTCATAGAGCAGCGCCGGCAGTCCGTGTGAGGGTGCCTCGCTCAGGCGGATGTTGCGGGGGATGACCGTGTCAAACACCATAGCGCCGAAGTGGCCCTTGAGTTCCTCATAAATCTGGTTGGCCAGACGCAGGCGGGCGTCATACATGGTGAGCAGAAAGCCTTCGATTTCAAGCGAGCGGTTGAGCTTCGACTTGATGATGCGGATGGTGTTGAGCAGCTTGGTGATGCCTTCCAGAGCGAAATACTCCGCCTGCACGGGGATGATCACAGAGTTTGCCGCCGTCAGCGCATTGACCGTTATCAGTCCGAGCGATGGAGAGCAGTCTATCAGTATATAGTCATATTTATCGACCACCGAAGCAAGCGCGTTCTTGAGAATGTTTTCGCGCGAGGGCTTACCGATGAGTTCTATCTCGGCTCCGGCCAAATCAATGCGGCTACCCACCAGATCGAGATTCTCGCAGCAGGTGGCCACCTGCGAGCCGTCCACAGGATAGTCATCGACCAGACATTCATAGATTGACGAAGTCATTGACTTCGGGTCGATACCGTAGCCGGAAGTGGCGTTGGCCTGCGGATCGGCATCAATTATGAGTGTGCGTTTTCCCTCCGCGGCCAGTGATGCGGCCAGATTGATGGTGGTGGTGGTTTTGCCCACACCACCTTTCTGGTTTGCTATTGCAATTATTTTACCCATAGTGAAATATTTACGGTGCAAAGTAATCTATTATTTTTGTGAAAAACATCCCGACATCCGTTAAAACACCCGAAAATGTAGATAAATCCCCTTTGATGTCAATAACCGCTACGTGCTGTCATCACCTGTCCATGCGATTTTACGGCGTCGGCGTGACGATTATGGAATTTTAGGCCGCCCCGGGGTTGACGGGGAGGGGAATTTGTTGTATTTTTGTGGAAATTTGTGAATCATCATACCAATGACACCGTCTGAAGAAATCAAGAGTCTGCGTGACGAAATCAATCGCCACAACCGGTTATATTATGTCGAAGCCACACCTGAAATCTCCGACATGGAGTTTGACGCCCTGCTGCGGAAGCTCGAACAGCTTGAAAACGAGCATCCCGAATTTGATGACCCCCTCTCCCCCACCCGTCGTGTCGGATCTGACCTCACCAAAGGGTTTGAGCAGGTGGTCCACACAAGGCCCATGCTTTCGCTCGGCAATACATATAATATAGATGAGGTTGACGACTGGGTCAACCGCTGCAACGACTCGCTCGGGACTGAGAGCGGATTTAACACCATAGTCGGCGAGATGAAGTATGACGGCACAAGCATCTCGCTCACCTACCGCGGCGGTCGGCTTGTCCGCGCCGTTACTCGCGGCGACGGCGAGAAGGGCGACGATGTCACCGAAAATGTCAAGACCATCCGTAGCATACCCCTGACCCTGTCGGGCGACGGATATCCCGACGAATTTGAAATCCGTGGAGAGATTGTTCTCCCCTGGAAGGCATTCGACAAGCTCAATGAGCAGCGCGCCTTCAATGAGGAGCCGCTTTTTGCCAACCCCCGCAATGCTGCCGCCGGAACCCTCAAGCTACAGAATCCCGCCGAGGTGGCCCGTCGCGGACTCGACGCATATCTCTACTACCTGCTCGGCGACAATCTTCCGCACGACAATCACTTCGACAACATGATGGAGGCCCGCAAATGGGGATTCAAAGTGTCGGAGATCATGACCCGACTCCACTCGCTCGAGGAGGTCGACGCTTTCATAAACCGCATGGACGAGGAGCGCAAACGTCTCCCCGTGGCCACTGACGGACTGGTGTTTAAAATAGACTCGCTTCGCTCGCAGCTCAATCTCGGCACCACAGCCAAATCGCCCCGTTGGGCCATAGCCTACAAATTCAAGGCCGAGCGGGCGCTTACCCGCCTTCAGTTCGTGTCGTTCGAGGTTGGACGCATGGGCATCATCACCCCTGTGGCCAATCTCGACCCGGTGTTGCTGTCAGGCACGGTGGTGAAGCGCGCCTCGCTCCACAACGAGGACATCATCCACCGCCTTGACATCCATGAGCATGACATGCTCTATGTGGAAAAGGGAGGTGAAATCATTCCGAAAATCACCGGAGTTGACACCTCCGGACGCCTTGTCGATTCCGCTCCCGTAAAATTTGTGACCCACTGCCCCGACTGCGGCACCCTGCTGATACGCGAACAGGGCGAGGCTTCATGGATATGCCCCAACCGCTACGGATGCCCCGAGCAGATTATCGGTCGCATCCGACACTTCGTCGGACGCCACATGATGGACATTGACGGTGTGGGCGAGGAAATGTCGGCTCTGCTCTTTAACAAAGGGCTTGTCAGAAACATTGCCGATTTCTATGACCTGCGCCTGCGCGACATCCGCGACTCCTACGGCATCGGTCCGCGCACGGCCGAGCGAATCATCGAGGGCGTGGAGGCATCGAAATCAGTGCCGTTTGACAGGGTGATTTACGCGCTGTCCATCCCATTTGTGGGTGAAACCGTGTCACGCAAACTGGCCCGCACAGTCGGAAGCATCGACCGGATCATGGCCATGACCACCGAAGAACTCACCGCCATTGACGACATCGGACCCCGCATTGCAGCCGCCATCACTGAATTCTTCAGTCATGAGGTCAACCGTCAAACCATAGAGCGGCTTCGCGCCGCAGGGGTGCAGATGAGTATGCAACTCACATCCGAAGCCGGTGGATCCGACCGTCTGGCCGGTAAGACAATCGTCATCTCGGGAGTATTCACCCACCATTCGCGCGAGGACTATAAAGCCATAATCGAACTTCACGGCGGCAAGAACGCCGGCTCGATTTCCAAGAAAACCTCCTTCGTGCTTGCCGGTGAAAACATGGGGCCAGCCAAACTCGAAAAGGCCCGCTCGCTCGACATCCCCGTCATCAGCGAGGACGAGTTTCTGAAAATGATTGAATAAGTGGCGGCTGAAAACCTCACACTCATCACCCTGCGACTGATCCGCCACTCTGACAGGCAGTCAATCCTGACCGCCTTCAGCCGCGAACGGGGCCGAATATCGCTCGCCGTAGCTGCCGGAGGAGGCCGAAGCGCGGCCCGCATGCAGGCGCTCGCTATGCCGCTGTCATTGCTCCACTGTTCGGTTCTCATCCGCCCCGGACGTGAAATATTCACCCTCCGCTCCGCCATGCCCGCTCAGGCACTCCCCTCCATCCACAGCCATCCGGTCAAGCAACTGTCGGCCATGTTTTTAGCCGAAGTGCTGACGGCGGTGTTGCGCGACAATCAGGGCGAAAACCGGCTCTACGACTTCATCGAGGGAGCCATCAGGCTGCTCGACTCCACTGACTCGCCCCGGGCAGTGGCCAACTTCCACATCTGGTTTCTCTATCGGCTTGCCGCACTTCTCGGCATAGAACCTGACACGTCAAGCTATCGCCCCGGCTCGCTGCTTGACTTGCGCGACGGTCTGTGGCGCACATCAATGCCTCTCCACGGGCAGGCCCTTGACGGCGCCGATTCAGCAGCGGCGTGGATGGCCTCACGCATCACTGCCGGAAACATGGACCGGTTTGCCTACACCAGAGCCGAGCGCAACCGCCTCCTCGACGGCATCCTATCATACTATTCCATCCACCTGACCGACCTCACCCGGCTGCGCTCACTCTCCATTCTCCGCGACATGCTCTGACTTATTCCTAACCGCATAAAAAAGAGCCACGCCTCCCGGTGACTCTGACGAGACTCCGAAAGGCGGGGTTGAGAAGGTCATCTGATTTATGGTGGTTCAGACTTTTTAATAAAGCCAGCAAAATGCCTTCTCTTTGCAAATAAAACATCCCCGCCCCATATAATGTTTTGAAATTAACACTCATTAACTCTATCGAGGCCGGTTGGCAATCGCTGTTTACAAATGAAAGCCCCTGAACCATGAGAATAGAAATTTGCTGTTAAAATCCGTTAAATATATTAATTCATTATTCTTTTTAATCGAAAAAGCTATAACTTTGCCGAATAAATCTCGAATTTATAAAAACTTTTAATCAATTTATAATTTTTTAATTCCAATCAGGTATGAAGAAATTCTACGCATTTTTGACTGCCGCATTTGTCGGCACACTGATGGTATCAGCTGCTTCGCGCGTTTCTGAAGTAAAACCGAATGCCGCAATCAGCCATGACTTCAAAGCCTCCACCGAGATGACAGCCACACAGGTTGCAGTTATGGAGAAAAAATCTGCTAAAAAAGCTCCCGCAGCAAAGGCTCCCGCCACTGCTGCCGAGGTTACCGGCGAATATTTGTTCAAGGCTTATGCTCGTAACTTCGATGCAGCCACCAATGACCTTCCCAGCTCATATTGGATGAACGAATCTGTTCCTTATGTTGAGGTTAGCGCGGATAATTCAGTTATTATTGAAGGTCTTTGGGACGCTACATTTAACGTTACCGGTACTTTTGATCCCGAGAACGGGACCATCACTATTCCTTATACCCAGAAGGTGACAGTCCCCACATCTCAGACATCAACCCTTGACCTCAATATCTATGTTATTGATTTTGAGACTTTGACTCCTAAAGACCTCGTTCTTGTAGCTGACGTAGCTAATCGTGAGCTCACATGGACTCCGGCTGATGATGGTTCAAGCTATCTTGAGACCCTCCTTATCGGTACATACGGCTATACCAACGGCTCAAAGATTTATGACCAGATGTTTGACTGCACATTTGACCGGATTAACGCAATCATGGACTGGGCTGTTCTTGATGAAAATGGTGACCCTGTTGTAGATGATAACGGTGATGCACAATACGAAACCACCTATGTTTATGCTGTTAAGAACGCTGAAGGTAAGGTGGAAATTTCCAATTTCCTCGACTTCTATCCTTTCACCAATGGCGATGCAGGTTGCTTTGGTTATCCTATTACCCTTGACGTGAACAAAGACGAGCAGACCATCACAGCTACCAATCAGAAAATTGAATTCTCAGCCAAAAACTCTTTCCGTGTATGTGGAGTTAATGATGAGATGATGTTCAACTATGACGCACCCGAAGTAGTGTTCTACGGTGAAGAGCAGACTCTTGAAAGCGGTGCAGTAATCACTGTATTCTATACTCCGGTCGTAGGTATTCTCCTTGTTGATGGCGATAAAATGTACGGAGGTGACTACTATGAAGTTGAGCTCCTTATGCTTGAACCCGTATTCACCGGTGAAGAACAGTCAGGCATCGCTAACGTGATTGCTGATGACAACGCCAATGCACCTGTTGAATACTTCAACCTTCAGGGTATCCGCGTTGAAAACCCCACCACCGGCATCTATGTTCGCCGTCAGGGCAGCAACGTGACCAAAGTTCTCGTGAAATAATAAGGAACTTCATTCACTGAAATAAATCCTACAGGCGGGTGTGTCAAACAGACTTGACACACCCGCCCTTCTTTTTTTATCATCGTGCATTCTGCGCAGCCGGGCGAATTTTTAGCCGGCACATACGGCATCCGGGAAAACCAAACAGGGGATTAAATTGTATATATTATTGTAAAATAGCCGGAATTTTATTTACTTTGCCATAAATACTCCGGCAATAAAGACATCAATTCAACCTCACGACGATATGCTCACCGAAAATCTCCTACAGATATATGCAAAGGCGTTCCGCAAAAACTGGGAACTGCCGGCCATCACGGAATATTCCACATCAAACACAATGACGTATTCCGACCTCGCCAGACGGATAGCCGCCACTCATCTGCTCTTTAAGGAAAACGGAATCAGACCCGGCGATAAAATTGCGGTGATGGGCAAGAACAATATCTCATGGGTGGTGTCATATATGGCCACAATCACTTACGGAGCGGTGATAGTGCCGGTATTGGCTGAATTTAACGTTCAGGATGCCCAGCACATCATCAACCACTCCGGCTCGAGACTCCTGTTTATATCAGAGCAGATTTTTGAACACATGGATTTCGACAAGATTCCGGAGGTAAAAGCAGTCATGTCGCTTGACAGCCGCCGGGTGTTGGCCGAACATCCGTCGACGAGCCGCAGCTTCGAGCATTTCATCGAAAAAATGCCCGAGCGGATGCGCCGCGCATATCCTCACGGATTCACGGCCGCCGATGTTGACTATCCTGTTGTTCCACCCGACTCTCTGGCTGAAATCAACTACACGTCAGGCACCACCGGCTTCTCAAAAGGCGTTATGCTGACGCATAACAATCTGTGTGGCAACGTGGTGTTCGGTGTGAAATCACGCCTGCACTACCGCGGCTCGCGCTGCCTGAGCTTCCTTCCGCTCGCCCACGCCTACGGATGTGCGTTTGACATGCTTGTCCCGCTCGCCGTCGGCACCCACATCACCCTGCTCGGCAAGCTACCCACCCCCAAGCTTCTGCTCCGTGCCTTTGCCGACGTGAAGCCGAACCTGATTCTCTGTGTACCGCTCATTCTCGAGAAGATCTACCGCAACAAACTCAAACCGATACTGAAAAAGAAATCAATGCAGCGGCTGATGGCCATTCCGGGCGTAAACCGTCTCGTCTACCGCAAGATCTGCAATCAACTTGTCGAAGCATTCGGCGGAGAATTTGAGGAGGTGATTGTGGGCGGCGCACCGCTCAATCATGAGGTGGAAGAGTTTCTCCACAAAATCAAGTTTCCCTTCACCGTGGGCTACGGCATGACCGAATGTGGCCCCTTGATAAGCTATACACCGTGGAAGCAGTTTGTGGTCGGTTCGTCAGGACGCACCCTTCCGGGCATAATGGAATCGAAGATTGAGAGCGTGGATCCGGAGCGCGTTCCGGGTGAGATTTGCGTCAGAGGCGAGAACGTGATGAAGGGCTACTATCGCAACCCCGAAGCCACGGAGGCTGTGCTTGACCCCGACGGATGGCTCCATACGGGCGACATGGGTACACGCACCCCCGACGGCACCATCTTTATCCGCGGGCGAAACAAAACCATGATTCTCACCGCAACCGGACAAAACATCTATCCGGAGGAGATTGAAGCAAAGCTGAACAATCTGCCCTACGTGGCCGAAAGCCTTGTGGTGGAACGCGGCAACAGCCTTGTGGCCCTTGTCTATCCCGACTATGAGGAAATGGACCGCAACCACGTCACCAACTCCATGCTGCCCAAAATCATGGACGAGGTTCTTGTCCAACTCAACGCCCTCGTCGCCCCCTACGAGCGGATTGACCGCATTCAGCTGATTGCCAATGAGTTTGAAAAGACCCCGAAGCGATCCATCAAGCGCTATCTATACAATGCGTGAAAAAGACTATCCGATTCACATTATGTCAGAAAACTACATCCACACATCGCGCATCAAGGTGCGCGACTATGAAATTGATTCACAAGGCATTGTCAACAATGCCAACTATCTTCACTATCTCGAACTGACCCGACATGACTTCTGCGAGGCAGTGGGGTATCCGTTTGCCGTAATGCATGCCGACGGGCTTGACCCCGTTGTGCGCCGCGTTGAAATGGATTATCTGACTCCGCTGCGTATGGCCGACGAAATGGTGTCATGCCTTAATTTTATCCGTCGCGGGGCCAAATTTGTGTTCATGCAGGACATTTATCGCGCCTCGGACATGGCTCCGGTTCTGAAGGCTGAAGTGACGGTGGTGTGTCTTGAAAACGGACGGCTCTCACGTGGTGACAGGCTCGCCGAAGCATTCAAAGATGTGCTGAAGGTTGAGCAATGACCGCACCGCTGCTTTACAGGATAGCTTTCGCGTCGCTGCGCGGAATCACTCCGCGACTTGCCCGGGAGATTTTGGGAAGATGCGGAAACGAGGAGGAGTTTTTCCGTCTCCCGGAGTCGGTGCTTGCAACAATGGCCGGATTCCGCAACCGCCTGTTTGACGAAGCCTACCGTAATGATCTGCTTGATAAAGCGCGCCGGGAGGTGCAGTTTATAGAGTCAAACTCCATCCGGCCCCTCTACTTCACTGACCCGGAATATCCGCAGCGACTTCTGCTCTGTGACGATGCGCCCCTCATGATTTTCACTTTAGGAACGTGTGACCTCAACAGCCGGAAAACCATTTCGGTGGTTGGAACTCGCCACGCAACTGTCTACGGACTTGAACTCACACGCCGCATCATAGCCGGACTGGCCGAGAAGATGGAGCAGCCGCCGGTGGTGGTTAGCGGACTGGCATTCGGGATTGACGTGGCAGCCCACAAGGCGGCTCTCGATGCAGGAATCCCAACAGCCGCCGTACTCGCCCACGGACTCAACACACTTTACCCGGCTGCACACCGCAACGTGGCGGCGAGAATGGTGCGCGAAGGTGGTCTGCTGATCACCGACTACAGGTCATCTGACGCCATTCATCGCGGCAACTTCCTGGCCCGCAACCGGATTGTGGCCGGACTGGCCGACTGTCTGCTCGTGACGGAATCAGCCGCTAAAGGTGGTGCGCTCGTGACGGCACATCTCGCTTCGGGTTACGGACGTGACGTAATGGCCGTGCCTGGTCGCGCCGGCGATCGCTACAGCGAGGGCTGCAACACTCTTATAGCCCGTCAGACGGCCCAACTGGTCACGTCGGCCGATGACATCATGGCAGCCATGAACTGGCCCGCGCGGACAAAAGAGGGGGAGCAGGGAAGCCTGTTTGCCGAATTCACTCCGGAGGAAGAAGCTGTGATTGAAACCCTGCGGCGTCACGATGGAGCGCAGTTCGGAATGATTCTTGCAGAAACAGCAATGTCGACGGCAAGACTCATGGGTCTGCTCGTCGACATGGAATTCAAGGGGTATATTCTTGCCCTGCCGGGGGGTCAGTATCGCCTCAACGTATGACGGTGAAACGCCGGCGGCCCGTGGAACCGAAAAATGGATGAGATTTCACAATAGCATAGACCACGTATGTGCCGTCATCAACCGGCTGGCCAGCATCGTCACGCAGTTCCCAGCTAAATGAATCGCCCGTAAGATTGCGGGAGAATATGTGGTTGCCGGCCAGATCCTCCACTATGATTTTCATTTCAGGAGTGGAGGTGGATGAATGTATGAGCCGGAAGTCAGCCGACGTGCTGACAATCTCGGACTCAGGCACTACTTCGCAGTCAATGGCAGATTCAACAACCACAAAATCAATGGAACGCGAAGCCACATTACCCGCATTATCGGCCACGGAGGCTGTCAGGGTGTGACGGCCATCGTTAAGCTTGCCCAAGGGGAAAGAGGTGATGGTATAGACTCCGTCGCCGTCAGAAGTGAGCAGTTCGGAAACATTGTCAAGCGTGTTGCCGTCAAGACGGAGACAGAGCTTGCCGCTAACGGCCAGACGGGAGTTAAATACGCCTGATTCGCGGTCAGTTACCGTAATGGTGACGCTCGGATAACGTGTGGTTTCCGCCACAGAGCCGAGTGAGAGTGCATCGTCAAGCACAAGGTCGAGTTGCGGAGCCTCAGTGTCAGAAGTCGCGAGGGCCGGATCATATTCATCGATATTGATAGAGGACCCGCCTATAGCGAAATCAAAGCCCTTGTCGGGCGAAGCCATTAATGAAATGCGGCATGGAGCGTCGGATGTCGGAATATCCGGGAGAGTAAACTCAACGGCCCACCGTCCGTCGGTAACTTTTCCGGTTACCGTAGTGATTAGATCGTCATCGACTGTGAGATCCATACGGGTTTCCTCCTCTTTGTCATCAGAATTGTTGACAAATGAGCGGAATGTGCGTGACGAATTATAGAATTCCACACTCAGCTGACCGTTGAAGTCGCTCATGAAAGAACCGTCAAGGTCACGAATCTCACCTTCAAGCCTTGCCTTGCGTCCGAGCCGGGGATTCATATCGCCGCCGGTTATGACAGCATCATAAGTGGCGCGGGGCATGGGGATGGCCGGGTCACCTCCCAAATTGTAACTCAAGGCATTGGTGCGATGGAGCAGGGTGCTGACAAGAATCTCGTTGAGCGAGCGGCGGTGGATGTCGCCTATCGTCTCACCCTTTTGTGAAGTAAGAAGCACCTCGGCAAACACCTCTGAATATATCTGATTTGAAGTCATGTAGACCTCACGTCCGGGGGCAATCACGGCAATCGGTCCGCCGTCACGCTGCAAAAGCATGTCGGTGGCTATGCCTCGGAAGGAGTAGTCGAACGAGTAAGGGAAACATGCAGCCAAAAACATCAGCGGATTGTTTGAGTAGCGCAACTTCTCGGCGTAGGTCTGATCAAAGAAACTATCGGAGAAGAAATTATGCTGGGAGCTGTGGCCTGCGTAGTAGATAAATCCGGGCGCGGCTGCTATGGAAGCACCTGTGTAGCGGCGGAGGGAGCTGCTGACGCCATTGACAAACTGGAATGCGTTCTGATAACCCTTAAAGAGTGTGAGAGCCGGCATATATTCGCTAAGCACTGAGGCAACCGACTCGGCGGCACGCATGTGCTGGTTACGGTTACCATAGTCTGACATGATGAGCGCACGGTTGATGAAACCGGCCCGGCGGGGATTGCGGATATATTCCGAAATCTTGTCGACAACATTGTCGGCCTCGCCGGTAGCCATGACCGGCAGACGGCCTACGGCCACATCAATGTGACGTGGGGTCGACGGCTCTGAGCGAGTGGTCATGTCGGCATATAAATCATCCTCAATAGAGCCGAAATATAGGTCGCAAGTGATTGATTTGGCAACGTTACGTGCATTGTCAACTCCTTCAATCTGATATGACGGAAGATATGGACCGAAGTCAGATGCCACAGACCGGTTATCGAAGTCGGCACCACCGAGCAGAAGCAGGTATTTCAACCGCCCGTCACGCTCATGAAGCATTTTTGTCATGAGTCGGATAGAGTTTGCCGTAAAGCTCCCGGACGAAAATTCGTTGAACACCTCAGCCTTGTCAACTATAGCTACATTCATTCCCTGAGCTTCAGCGTGTAGGCTTGCCAGACGCTCGGCGGCCTGCATGAAGGCGGAACTCGTGACTATGACCATGTCATAGCCGTGGAGGGAATGTATGTTGGAATTGGTCACCTCTCCTTCAAGGGCGGGGGTGGGAAGCAAGGATGACTGCGGATCAAAAGCCACAAGCTTAACAGGCGCAGGGCTGTCGGGAATCATGAAATGGCGCGAGCCGTCGGCGTCAACTGCCGAGGTGGTGATGACGGCAACCTGACGGGGTGAAGTGACATCCCACAACATCAGGTCAGACACCTCATCAGCCGTAACGGATGCCTCACGTCCACCCGTAGTAAAGTGCATGGTCAGTTCAGGACTATCGGCTCGCATGATGTTGCGGCGGTTATAGAGTGTCCAGATAGCGTCGAGCGCAAAGAACTCGGTATTGTCTACTTCTGATGCAGGTATGCCGAGCGCGAACCGTGCCGAGGAGCCTGATTGAACCGTGAACGGAACCACATTGGGTTTCGACATGGCCGAGTAATAATCCTTCGCATCGGCGGAGCGGTTGATTTTCGTAGACCCGCTGCCATTGAGAGTGATGTTGCTCCCGGCAGTGAGGCGCGGCAGGAAAGGATTGACAGCGTTTTTTGCTATCAGCGTGTAGCCCACATAGCCGGAGCCGTCATGATCGGTGAGGTTGAAGTCTACACTGACGGATTCAGACGGGTCGGTGCGCTGACCGTACCAGAACACACTTCCGCGTGTGGGGTTATATTCCTCCGGCTCGTAGTAGCTTACGGATATGTGACTCGTCAGCGGCTCCGCCTCAGTATCGGGCATGAATGATGACTCCCTGACCTCCATCAGCTCGGCAGGAGCCTGTTCGGTCAGGAAGTAGTGTGACCCGTAGGAATAATAGTTTCGATAGGTTTTGATACTGTTGACATCCGTCAGTTCCACGCGCAGATCACCCTCGGCGTAGAAATACAAGGCGTCAGCCGTATGGCTGACCCTGACCGCGGGTAAATCGTCGGGGGCCGTAGCGAGATTCATTGATGACTCCACACTTCCGTAACCATAGACGGCAACCTTATCCGGATGAGAGAAACCCCATTGGCGCAGAGTGTCATAGCTGATGCGCTGCACTCCTGTGGAGTCAACCCGGACCTTAAGCCATCGGCCATCGGCCAGCACTGACGAGGATGCAAAACTGCCTGAGGCTGATGCCGGGGCAGCAATATTTAACAACAGGATGAAAACAGCAAGACTGAAATAATTTTTCATTTTTAGTGTAATCTGAGAATGAGAGGCTTATATGTAAGCTTGGTTTATACAAATCTGAATTCCGCCACAGGCTCTGCCCCGAGAGAGGCCTTCACCATCATGCCCGGACTAACGGCGACCGGAGGGGCGACCGGGGCGGCGAGAACAATGTCGCCGGTCTTTAGTGTCATGAACCTTGACACAAGGGGTACACATATCTCCGTCTCGGCCCGGATGCTGAAGGGAGCAGAAACATGTCCGTCAATCTCTGCTGACACTGAATCGGCATCAACATCATCTGGGCTCAGCCATTCACCCGTGGCAAGAGTGGAATCCATTGCCGAGAGCAATCCCCGTGAAGCAATTTCCGGCTGAAGCATGAGCCGTAGAGCAACAGTGACACCGTCTACGTAGCGACTGGCAAATTTTTGGCTGATGTCGCGTCCGAGCCGCCCGATACGAAGGGCAAGCATCGGCACAGCCACCCATCCGCTTCCGAAATCAGGAACAAACACCGGACGGTTTTTCAGCACCGCAGCAGAGTCAGGAATGATGTCGACCGCTGTAAGCTCGTCGGGCAATTCGTCAAATCCGGTGCGGTTCAGGGCTATGATTTTCATTTTTTGGCTGACAGGCGGTTATACATCACGGCAAGGTGAGCGTAGATAGAGGTATTGGTCACCACAATGTCAGGTTCAGTCTTGATTCTGAATGGAGTGAAATTCCACAAGGCTTTAAATCCGGCATCAACACACACACGGGCCACGTCGGCAGCATTTTCCACCGGGACGGCTATGATAGCAATTTCAGCACCGAGACGGGCGCGGCGCTGCTTGAGTTCGTCGACACTGTAGATGGGGATTCCACCTATTGTGGAGCCAATCAGGTCGGGATTCACGTCAAAACCGGCCACAATTTCAAGCCCGAAGCGTCGAAGTCCGGAATCGGCAATCAGGGCAGCTCCAAGCGAGCCTACCCCCATCATCACGGCATTGTGACACCGACCGAAACCGAGAAAATCGAGAAGCACCTGCTCAAGACGGGCCACATCGTAACCAATGCGGGTTTTGCCACGTATGTCAAGATACGAGAGGTCTTTGGCTATCTGCGAGGCATCCACATTCAACTCATGGGAGATGGTGGTGGACGACACGCGCTCTACACCATGACTGCGAAGCCGGCTCACACAAGCCAGATACCACGGCAGCCGCCGCAGAGTAGGTTCCGGAATATAGGGTATGGTTGAATCCATGGCTTTTGTTTGCAGTTAAGTGAAAATATCTGCAAATTTACAAAATTATCCGCTTGAATCTGTTACAATTCAGATAATTTCACATCTTTTATTATACCGTCCATGTCAGAGCGGACATTCTCCGGCAGCAATGCAATCCGGTGATACGGACAAATCAAAGCCGGGAAGCGGGTTCAGTGGCAAGTGTAAGAATGCGTTCCGGAGAATTTACTATGTAGCCGGCATAGGCCTCCCTGAGTTCGCGGACCGGACGGTAGCCCCAGCTGACTCCGATGGAGTCGACACAGGCGCGCCGTGCGGTTTCAATATCAATCCCCGAGTCACCGACATAAAACACGTCGGCCTTCGGTGTGGGAACTTTAGAGAGTATGTCAAACACTATTGAGGGATCCGGCTTGGTGGGATAGCCTGCTTTATGCCCCTCGACGGCACTCCATTCCACTTCGGGGAAGAAGTGGGCTATCAGTTCCTTTACCGCTGAGTCATACTTGTTTGAGGCCACCGCCAGATTGATGCCACGAAGGCGTAATTCAGTGAGAAGTTCAGGAATACCTGGATACGGAACGGTGTGATCACACTTGTGACGGTCATAATATTCCATGAACCGTTCCCGAGCCTTTTCTACGATTTCGGGTGTCACTTCACCGTCAGGTAAGGCGCGTTCTATGAGTCGTGTCACGCCGTTACCCACGAGATGCGGATAAGTTGACAGCTGATGGGTGGGAAATCCGAGTTCGGCAAGGGCATGATTGGTGGCTTCACCGAGATCATCGATTGTGTTGAGCAGAGTCCCGTCGAGGTCAAATATAACGAGCTTTTTCATATCGAAGGATTAATTGTTTTGAGGGTCAGGGGAATCAGAAAGGATAACCGACAGCAAAGTGAAATGTCGCGTCGCGGTGCCAGTTGGGATGGATTATGGGCCACGGCTCCTGATTCATGGCAGGATTGTGAGCCTTGAAACCAAGATCGAGACGAAGCAGAAAATATTGGAAATCCATTCGCAGACCCACTCCATAAGCCAGAGCTATCTGCTTATAAAATTCATTGAAGCGAAACACTCCGCCGGGTTGATTTTCATAGTTCTTAATGGTCCATATATTTCCGGCATCGATAAACACACCACCCTCAAGCACCCAGAAAAGCTTTGCACGATACTCTACACTCATGTCAAGCCGGATGTCGCCACACTGATTGATAAAGTCGGTGACCGAATTTCGGGCATCATAACTACCGGGACCGAGAGTCCGGACCCCCCACCCTCTTACTCCGTTGGCTCCTCCGGCATAGAAGCGCTTTTCAAATGGAAGAGCAGTAGAGTTTCCGTACGGTACACCAAGACCGGCTCCGACATGAAACGACAATGAATGACGCGAAGTGAAGTTGCGTGTGATGGAATAGTCTACATCGGCTTTGGCATATTGCGAGAAACTGATTCCGAATATATCAAATTCACCGTCGCGACGGTGGCCGAAGGCTTCGGAAAAAGCGTAAAGGATATTTCCGGCGGTCTCCACTGAAGCGCGTATGGTGTAGATGACGGGCTGGATGGAGTAATGTGTAAGCATGGCCGACGGGATGCGGCGGTTGGTGCGATAATAGCTGTAGCCCATGCTCATGATGAAGTGGTCCTCGTAACTGTAGCGGAGAAGAGGATTGTCGGGGGCTATCTGGTCGAGAAAGTCATTTGTGCGCTCGGGAAGGTAGACATAGTTTATGTCAAGCAGGTCAAACACATGACGGCGGGTGTTGTCACGGTTGATCCACTTGTATTTCCACGCTCCACCGGCAATGATGCGGGTATACTCGGGGCGCTCCTGATAGTTGAATGACAAGGCAAACTCCGTCGACACATTAAACCGCTGCTTCATTCGCCGCGATGCAAACGGAAACTCGAAGCGAGGGAAGGTAATGCCGGTTTCTGCGGCATATTCAGTGTAACGGTCATTGATAAGTCCGTTGAAGTTTCCCGACAGACTTTCATAGTTCATGCGCAACCGGGTGGTAAAAAGCTGCGATCCGCGGGCCAGATTGCGGTGTTGATACGTAAGCCCGAGACCGAAGCCAAGATCACCCTCCGAATTGGTGCCTTCCACATCAAAAGTGACCGACTGCTTGCGGTTTCTTGACAGAAGGATGTAGGCATCGAGAAACCTTATGTTTCCGGCTGAACCTGCCGGAATGAAGTCAATGTTGATTGATTTCAATATGCCAAGACGTGCGAGCGACTCATAAGTGCGGTCAACAGCAGCCGTGCGGTATATGGCACCGGGTACAAGAAAGCATTTCTCCTCAAGAGCCGAGGGCTTAAGGTAATGATCATTGCCATAGAGAACAGTGATATTCTTATAATCGACCGAGTCGACTACATGGGCGCGGAAGTCGGAGGCCGTGCTTCCGCCGCGATAATCGGTGACGAAAAATACCCTTCGGATTACATAGGTGTCATGAAAAGCAGAAACGGCAAGTGAATCTATCGGCAGCTTGCGACGCGGTGAGAGAACACGCATGGTCAGGTCAACCTCCTTTGACCCCTCAGCCGTGTCGGCAATGAACGTTATGTATTCTTTATTGAATGAGTAGTAGCCGTTGTTCCGCAGCAATTCGGTGATTACGGTTCGGCCTGCATCGAGGTTGTTACGGTCAAACTTGTCACCCGGCCCTACGGCAAGCAGAGTTGTGTCAGACATTATGAGAGCGCTGACTGCCGTATCGGGAATATCGAAACTGACGGAACGAACACGATGAGGAACACCGGGCGTCACCCGATATGTGACATCAATTTTCTTCTTGTCCTTTCTCACTAAGGAGTCAACCGTAACGGTGGCATCCATATATCCTTTGTTGATTAAAGCCAGACGTAGCTGACGGGCCGAAGCGTCGGTCAGCTCCTGACTGAAAATAACCGGGGGTTGCCCCATGCGCCTGATCCAGCGGTTATACCATCGGGAGGTGTCGCTCCCCGACATATTATAAGTGGCGAGCTGAAGTTTTAAGAAACCCAACACCCGATGATTGGGCGACTGACGGAGATAGTTGACCAGATCGGCGGAGCGGACACCAGTAGTGTCAGCGCGATCAATGGCAATGCGAACATTGTCAAGGAGATAGCTTCCGTCCGGGACATGGCGTGTGGAGCTGCACCCTGCGAGCGCAACGGCAATGAGCGAAACCACGACAGCGACTGTCAGTCTGCACCATCTTTCCATAGCCACAAAATTACTTTCATTCCTTCTAACTGCCAAAACCTGCAAACAAAAAAACAGCCCTAAGTAAGAAACTAAGAGCTGTTTTCAATGTCGGGGTGAGAAGATTCGAACTTCCGACCACACGCCCCCCAGACGCGTACTCTAACCTGGCTGAGCTACACCCCGATTGGGCTTTAAAAGCGATGCAAAGGTAGGCAGTTTTGTATTACCATGCAAATTTTTCGACTATATTTTACGCTTTTTAACATTATAGCACTGTCAAGCGTCCATACAGACCACAAATTAGCCTATTCGAGCGCCGAAATTTGCTTCACGTCACCTACAAGCCACACCACATCATCCGGCATAAATACAAAGTCAGGCGATGGAACTATATACTCCTCCCCTCGCATGACCGAAACGATGAGAGCCTTGTAGACGTTTCTGATTCCCGAGTCAACCACAGTCTTACCAACCACAGGGGAGTTTTCAGAAAGGCGGACGGCTGTAAACTTGACATCGACAGGCGACGCACTCTCCCCTTCCGACGCTTCCTTCTCAACAACAGGAAGCAGCGTCTGAATCTGCTCGTCAGTACCAATGACACCAATCACATCGCCTGGAAAAATTCTCGCGTCAGGCGATGGGACAAGCATCACGTTTGACCCGCGCTGAATGCTTGACAGGAGTACCCCGAAGCGGCTGCGAAGTCCTGAATTTTTCAGCTGTTCGCCCACAAACGGACAGTCGGTGCCGACAGTCATGTAGGCTAAATGGAGATTTGAAACAAGATTATTGTTCTTGCCCGAGCGGCGGAGTTCGCGCTCGTTCAGATTGTTCAGGAATTTTGATTCAATATGGTTCATGCGCTTGCGAACGCGCTTGGAGTATGTCATGATGAGAATGACAAAAAGAGCAAGGCCTACCGTCCATCCTACTGTCATTGAGAACATGGACGACATGAAATAGACAATGATTGCAAGAGCTATGAGAAGCCGGAAAATGGTCAGAATGATAAGCGGAACGTCAAACCGTGCATTTGCAGCCAACAATCGCTCGCGCTCTGTCTTGCGCGAAGCCGGATATGTAAGCGCCATGAGGAAAGGAGCCATGACAGTCAGAGAAACGATCGTGGTGACAATCCTTCCCCAACCTCCTATCAGTTCCGTGATGAGAGGAAGCAGATAATTGATTGAGAGAACCGTCAATGCAATCAGCACTATTGAATACAGCACCACGCGCCACAGGTAACGCTTAAGCATGGAACGCCACAGGATTTTTGCTGCACCTTCCTCCGATGTGGCTTTGGTGGAATAGCGATTGATAAGAAAACGAAGCCCTGAAGGAAGATGACGTTCAAGAAAGCGATAGACAGGGTCGGCCATCCGGATGAAGTAGGGTGTAGTGAAAGTGGTGATCACTGAAACAGCCACCACAATAGGATAGATGTCAGGCTCCAACACTCCGAGCGACATGCCAAGTGACGCGATAATGAATGCGAATTCTCCAATCTGAGTAAGTGAGAAACCGCTCTCTATTGCCACACGGAGAGTCTGCCCGGTCAGCAACATACCGAATGTACCGAAAAATATCATCCCGACAATCACAACACCTGACAGGAGCATGATGGGGCCGGCATATTGAACGATAATGTGGGGATTGACCATCATACCAACGGAAATAAAAAACACCGAACCAAACAGGTCCTTGACCGAAACGGTCACTCTTTCAATGCGCTCCGCAAAACTGGTTCCGGCAAGTATGGAACCCATCACGAATGAACCTAATGCGAGCGAGAACCCGCAAGCCACAGAGAATACCGCCATGCCCAGACACAACCCCATCGAGACTATCAGCAAGGTTTCGTTACTGAGAAACCTGCGCGATGAATTAAGAAACGACGGAAGGACAAAAACACCGACCAAGAACCATATAATCAAGAAAAATCCGAGTTTGCTTACTGAAAACAGCATTTCGGTTCCCTCCACGGAATTATTGACTGCGATAGACGAGAGAATCACCATCATCAACACGGCAAAAAGGTCCTCAACTATCAGAACAGCAAACACAAGTGATGCGAATTTCTGATGCTGAAGATTCATGTCGGTGAACGCCTTGATAATGATGGTGGTTGATGACATTGACAACATTCCTCCGAGGAAGAGACAGTTGATGGTCGAGAATCCGAGTATATGCCCCACAACAAACCCGGCTCCCATCATTCCGCTGACAATGAACAGCGCCGTCACCACCGCCGAACCGCCGGCATTGAGCAACTTCTTGAACGAGAATTCGAGTCCGAGCGAAAACAGTAGTACAATAATACCGAGCTGCGCCCAAAAATCAATATTGGCCTCAGTTGTAACTGAAGGAAGGTATTCAAAATTGGGGCTTGCAAGGAAACCGGCCACAATGTAGCCTAACACCACCGGCTGGCGAAGCCACTTGAAGAGCAACGTGGTGATTCCTCCGAGGATAAGAATAAACGCCAAATCGCTTATCAGACCGTTGACATCAAATCCGGAAGCGTTTTCAGCAGCTTCGACCACTCCGGCACCGGCTTCAGGTGCAATGAGAGCTAAAAGTGAAATAAAAGCCATTCGTCTATATGGATGTTACGATAAGTCAGCCTGATTTGAGAGGGAAATCGAGATGGTGGGATTTATAGAACTCAATTCATGAAACAGGTCAAGAAAGTCAAACCGTTCTTCGACAAGTACAAGAAAATTGAGCCGTGTGTAGTCGGAATCATACTCATAGTCGACATAAACACGCGACAGATGAACGTCATATTTCTTAAGCACCTCTCGATACGGATCCATCGTGCGAACTATCCCGGTGACCCGCATACGGATGGTGCGGGCCTCATTTCCCAGTTTGATATGATAATCAAGCGTTTCAACCGCCGTCAGCACCACAAGGACAAGCAGCGTGGCAGCCAGTGCGACCACATACATTCCCACACCTACCGCCATGCCTATAGTAGCGATAATCCAGATTCCGGCTGCGGTGGTAAGTCCGCGAACGGAGCCTTTCATCTGAATAATGGCACCGGCACCGAGAAAACCGATTCCTGTGATCACCTGCGCGGCAATTCGACCCGGGTCACCGTTTTTCAAGCCGAGATATTCCTGCGGTACATATATTGACAGAATCATGGCCAGACAGGCGCCCATCGAGATGAGTGCAAACGTGCGCAACCCGGCAATCTGACCTTTACGCTTGCGCTCGAGTCCGATGACACTGCCGAGGAGCAGGGCCATCAGCAGTCGGAAAATAGCATTGACCGTGTTAAGCTCTACGGCATTTATCGAGTTATAGAATTCCTCCCACATCACTGTCTGATGGATGATTATTTCTTCAGGGTGAAGCGACGAGAAGTCAGGCGATAACCGTCAGTGAAGAGTTCCACCGTGTATTCACCGGGATTGAGGGTAGTGTTGACGTCCCAATAAATTGTTACTCCGGTTATTTCATCGCCGGCATACTCCACAGCCTTACGTGCGGTTGCAGCAAGTGATCGGCCCTCGAAATCAAATGAGGTTCCTCCTCCCAGAAGCTGACCTTCAGGGTTGGTGATGCGGAGATAAATGGTCTTGGTGCCGGTGGGAGTAGAGTTGTTCTGCGGAATGGTGAATGTAACCATAAGCTGCTTGGCTTTGGTGACATTCTTCTCCTCCTTGCCGTTTTTCTTGAGGCATGTCAGTGTCACACCGGTGACATTGAGTTTCTCGGCAAGGGTCATGCGCTCACTGAGATGCTCGGCCCGTGCGGTGACATCCTGAACTCTTGATGACAGTTCACGGTTCTCATTCTTGATCTCGGTGTTTTCAGCCCGCAGTGCGCCATTTTCCTTGTTCAGCGAGTCAACCTGAGCTATGTAGTGACGAAGCAGCCCCTTGAGAGTTCCGATTTCATCCTGAAGCTCCTTGATGCGCTTGCGGTTTTTGGTTTTCTCATTGTTGAGTTCGTTGATGAGCTGTTCCACCTTAGCCTTGGCTGCCGTGTATTTTGCAAGGATAGTGTCGTTGGCCAGACGGGTTGCCTGATCCTCATACTGCTGAAACTCGGCATTGATGGCGTCAAACTCGTTGGTGAGTTGAAGTTGCTCGTTGGACAGACGCAACTCCTCATTTTCAAGCGAAGCCTGTTCCACCTGATTTTTGAGTGATGTCACCTGGGTCACGCTGAAAATCACAGCGCCGAGCAGCAGCAAGGCAAGTATTATAACCGCCCAGATAAGGGGTGTGAATTTATTTTTCATTTTCTAATAACTTTGTTCGTGGAAAAATAGACTGCAAAGTTAGCAAATTTTTCGGACTATTGGAGGAGGCGGAGAGCGTTTTGGAGATCAGCGGGAGTGTCAATACCGATAGTCGGTGAAGTGGTGACGGCTGTTGCAATCCTATAACCGTTCTGCAACCAACGGAGTTGCTCGAGTGACTCGGCCAATTCGAGTGGTGACTGTGGAAGCTGAGTGATACGCTGGAGCGTTTCTGCCCGGTAGGCATACAGTCCAACATGAGTCAGATAGCCGAATCGGTCAGGCCACTCATCACGTTCCACACCACGCAGATAGGGAATCACGGAGCGAGAAAAATAAAGGGCATTCCCCTCATTGTCTGTGACAACCTTAGGAGTATTGGGATCTAATAGGGCGTCGACACCCGAGGCCGGATCGAAACGGCGGACAATAGTAGCGATTTCCGTCTCGGGACGTGATTTAAAAATCCCCATTATGCTCTCAAGCTGCTCGGCGGCAATAAAAGGCTCGTCACCCTGAACATTAATCACCACATCGGCGTCAGAGCCGAGATTTCTGTATGCTTCAGCGCAGCGGTCGGTTCCGCTCCTGTGGCTCTCCGACGTCATGACCACTTTCCCGCCAAACGAACTGACTGCATCGGCAATCCTGGTATCGTCAGTGCATACGGCCACATCAGCGACCACGGAGGCAACGCGCTCATACACACGCTGCACCATCGGCTTGCCGGCCATCATGGCAAGCGGTTTGCCCGGAAATCGAGTGGAAGCGTAGCGGGCTGGTATCAAAGCAAGGAATTTCATATTCGATTTACGTAGATTTGAGCATTTTCATATTTTATAACTTTCACGCGGTCACCGGCTGTGATGAAGCCCATCACTGACACTGCATCAAGCATAGTTCCGTTAACCTCCACCTTTCCGGCAGGACGCAGATCAGTGGCTGCCACACCCTCGAAGCCTACATAGAGCGACGGGGTCATGTCGACACCGATGTAGCCGTCCTTGACTTTCTGTGTGAGTAGCAGTTCCGTATGCCGGCGCGCCCACTTGGGGCCATGAGTGGATGTAAGATACCAGATTGCAACAATGGCCAATAAGAGACCTGACATGAAAATCAAGACAGTTGACCATAGCGCATCAGTGTTGACCTGACCGAGTGAGAATGTGAAATGCTCCAGCAAGCCGAGTATCAGAGCCACGCATATACAGCATATTCCGCTGATACCGGTAATACCGAATCCAGGCACAACAAACATTTCCATCACTACCAGAATCACACCTCCGACAAAGAGCAACACAATCCAGCTGCTTGCGATTCCGGTCAGATAGAGCGGCAGGAAGTAAAGCACGGCAGCAATAATGGCCGCTGCCGAGGGAAAACCGACACCCGGACTCTGAAGTTCCATATATATGCCGCCGAGAATAATCATTATCAGAATGGCCTGAATACCGGGCGAGGTGAAGAATCCGATGAGATGATCCACCCATGTGGGCTGATATTGTCTGATGGAATGGTCCTTTACGCCGAGCTGCGACAGCACGTCATTGATCGAATCAGCTTTTCCGTCGGCATATTTCCATTTGATAGCCTCCTCGGAGGTGAAAGTCAGCACTCTTGTGGAATCAATCAGTCCGGGAACCGCCACCCTGCTGTCAACCATAGCTTCGGCAATAAGCGGATCACGACGCCATGTGAGAGTAGAATCGGCATTGAGAACTTTACCGTGATGTTCAGCTGTTGAGCGCATCATGGCGCGCATGTATGACTGATATTTGTCGGGCATAGCCGTGCCGTCACTCCCGTCGACCACCGTCACGGCACCCATCGTGGCCCCGGGACGCATGAACACTGTGTCACACGCCAACGCGATGAGAGCGCCGGCCGATGCAGCGTTATTGTCAACAAAAGCAACCACGGGCCGGGGATAATTGAGCAGTGCCGTGCGGATCGAGTCGGCATGCACCACCGAGCCTCCATACGTATTCAGATGCACCAGAACCATGTCGCTGTTCAGATTCGTTGCTTCATTAAGTGCCTCACGGGTGTAACGCCATGTTTTTGAACCAATTTCATCGTCAAGATTAAGCACATATATATTTTCAGCCATGACGGAGCATAGTGCCGAAAAACATAACAGAAGTGACAGAAGAAACGTTTTTTTCATTATTTCTGAGAGTTGGATTTGACGGCCTGTTTCATTTTACGATAGTTGGCCGACAGCCAACCGGGAACAATACAGGCACCTATTATGAGATAAACATAATAACTGATTATGCGCCAGAACAGAGCTATGACAAGGGCCATTCCGGCCGGAATCATGTCACCGTAATATGTAGTGAACAGCCATTCGCTCAATCCCGAGCCTCCGGGAGTTGGGCTTGCCATAAGCACAACCCAGACAATCAGCTGTCTCATCAGCACCACGAGTTGAGGGGCCTGAGGAGCGAAGGCAAGAAAAAGGGCGTTGACCACCAGAAATCTCGAGGTCCATGACAGAGCCGTAGCACCGAAAGCGCGGATCCACCACAGAGCCGAGCGGTGGCGCAAATCATGTCCGGTTTGCTCCATATTTGCCCCAAGCTGATCCACCGACGCCTGCCACCGACGGAGCAGCCGGAAATGAAACAGCCAGTTGAGAAACTTACGCACCGACTTAGGTTTCACCAATATTCCCATAAAGAGGATAAATGTCCAGATGCAGATCACTCCATATACTATCCAGAACACGGTCTGAATCCCTATGTCAAATGTATGGCTTCCAAATCCGAACAGATCGACGTATGACACAAGCATAAACGCCACGGGACAGGCAACAACAAAAAAGAATTCATCGAGAAAGAGTGTTGTCATCATCAGCGTAGTGGCGCGGCCAAGTTCAATACCCTCACGGTTAAGATAAAGCATTCCGAATGCGCTACCCCCCACTGCCGTAGGTGTCACGCATGATGTAAACTCGCATAACATATTGATTTTGATGCTGCTTTTCCATGAAAGCTGACGGTCAGTCAACTCGCGGAACCGCCAACTCAGGCCGAAGTCACGTCCGATCATGAAAAGCCACGCAAGGCCGATACAGAGAATAACCCTCGCATCAAAGTGAATGGAATTCCATTCCGAGACATTAAAATCGCGCATAAACAGCCACACCACCACAGCCATGCCTATCAGGACAGGCAGGAGCATCTTCCATGCGAGACGCCCCGATGAGGGGAGCGGAGCCGCGTTGTGTTCAGTGTCGGTTTGCTGATTCATATCTTTCAATAATTTCATTATATCGCATTATGACCTCATCCACCACATCCCTCCAGGAGCGCGAAAGAGTGGAACGTGCGTTACGACCCGCACGCAGAATCTTCTGTCGGTCTGAAGCAAGTCCGGTGATCACCCGGGCATAAGCCTCGGGGGTGGGATCAGTCAGGAATCCGTTATGACCGTCAATGACATTTTCGGCTGAAGTGGAACCTGTCAGTAGCACCGATGGCGTTAGCATGGCTGCCGCCTCCCGCACCACAAGGGGAGCATTGTCATAAAACGACGGAAATAAAAACAAATCAGCGGCGGCATAGCGGTCACGCAGCTGCTCTCTGTCGCTGATTACTCCGTTAAACATGACCCGGTCATCAAGACCGAGCGACTTCACAAGCGATTTCATCTCGCCGGCGGCATAACCGGTGCCGATAAAATCCATAGTGAACTCCACATCGCGCAGCATTGCGAGGGCGCGGATTATGATTTCGAGTCCCTTTTCCTTGATGTGCTGCCCTACAAAAAGCAGATGAAGCTGCCCGGGCCGCTTTCCAAGCCTGCGTCGGGCTGCCTGCTTCCATGCCTCGATGTCAATGATACCGTCGGCAAGGTCATTACCATTTTCCACCACCGTCAGCGGTCCCTTGTAACCATACTCGCGCAGCGTTTCCTCAACCTTTGCCTGCGGAATCCACACTTCAGTGGCCGAATTATAGAACCTGAGGATTTTCTTCATCTGAATATCGACCATAAATCCCGGGAGTGAACGCTCAAGGTCAGTGCGATATTTGGAGTGAAAGGTAGTGACCAACGGGACATTATGTCTGCGGGCCGCGTAGGCTGCAAGACGCCCCGATGAAAACGGACAGTGAGAATGGACTATCCGGAATGGAATCCTACGTAACTTACGCCATATAAACGGGTCAAGCAGAGGATAACCGTAGCGGTAAGGATGACGATTATAGATCGGAAGCGAGAAGTAGCGGTAAAGGTCAAAACCGTCGTGGTCACAACTGCTCGGGTTCCACGGCGTCACAACCGCAACTTTCCGTCCTGAGGCCGAAAGGTAGCGGGCATAGTTCTGCACAGCGAGGGTCACGCCGTCGAGAACCGGCGGAAAACTGTCGTTGAACAGACCGTAGACCGGTACGGATTTTTCGGGCATACTCTTCATTCAGCAAAATTACACAAAATCCCTAATTTAACCCTTAAAACTTAAAAACTAAATAAGGGAAACAAGTGTTATAAAACTATAAATTACCAAAATGCCACGTCATGAAATCAAAATCCACTCCATACCTCATACTTCTGCTGCTTGGATTGCTTATGCTCGGAGCTTGTTCTGACAATCTGATGGACGAACTTCCTCGTCCGATTGCATCCTTTGTTAACACATATTTCCCCGGAAACAGCGTTAAGGACTATACATTCAGCAACGACACATATATGGTAAAACTGTCGGACGGCGCCACAGCCACATTCAATATCAATTTGGCATGGACCGAAGTGGATGGAAACGGCTCTACTCTACCCGCAGGTTTCATCAATGACCAACTTCCTCCCGGGTTGCTCGAATATCTTCAGTCAATGACACCTGACGAGAATATTTATGCCGTCAGCCGCGATGATTCGACTTTCACAGTGACACTCAAGGAGACAACTCTGTCATATAACATAACAGACGGAAATATAGTCTACCCTGATGGCCGAACATATCCATCAAACTAATGGAATTTTCTATTTGACAGCACCGGTATTTGACAAGGAGTCATCACACCCAAAAGAGATGTGGGTCAATGTGCATAATGATTCTCCCTTCGCAGGTGTGGAAATCACAAGATAGAGCGGATGTTTACCATCAAGATCACTAATCCCGTTAAGAACAGCTGACATCCTGACTGCTTTGTCGCTACCCGTCGGGGTGATTTCAATTCTACCTGCCGGTTGCGCGCCATCACGCCACGGTGCAGTTACATAGACATCGATTGCACCGGAAACTCTGCCCGGTATCAGATCCAGTTCGAGAGTGACCTTTCCGGCTCCATTCAGACGCGAGAAGTTGAAGTACTTATAACCCAGAATCGAGCCGTCGGTCAGGTTCACTACTTCATTAATATTTATGTCTTCACCGTATGGGTCGGCAACTGCATGATCGTCAATATAAGCAGGACGGATATATGGTCCTGTATAGTTCACACGTGGGTATTTCTGAATGGCCGGTTCAGGTCCGGTAAAATGTGAAGCGATGGCAGCCGGATAGCGGCGGAGCGGATCCAATCCTTCAAATTCAAATCCTTCTGATGTGTATTCAGCCTCGGTAATGACAACCCTGCCACCCTTACCTGATTCAACAGCAATCTCAACCGGAGAAACCATTGCCTGACGGGCATACTCATCAATACCTGACTGACGGTGATAGAAAACCCACCACCGGTCGCCGATGCGGGCCAGACCTCCATGTGTATTGCCGTTTGGCGTAGCCGTAACCATAACTTTCCCGTCGGTATCCTTATCACGTCCTCGTGCATCGATAATAGTTCCCCCGTAAGTGTATGGCCCGAGCGGATAGTCACTGTAGGCGTAGGCAAGAGTGTAGTTTGACGAGGGAAGGCCATACTCTCCGTCGCGGGTGATTCGGCTGTAGACAAACACATATTTGTCAGCAATGCGCCGGATGGAGGAAGCCTCAAAAAAGCGCCCGTCGCCATCGCCGTCAGCCGGTGAAACAAGATCAGTCACAATCTCCGTACCGGGGCGGAGGGTAGCCATTGTAGAGGAATCAAGTTCGGCGGCATAAGACCGTTTAAAGCCCCAGTAACCGTAGACCCGTCCATCGTCATCTACAAATACCGCCGGGTCAAAGCCAATAATTCCGATGGTCCGTGAAGGATTTTCCTCACTCCAGTTTATTACCTCAAACGGACCGTCCGGACGCGATGAATGCGCCACCATCGAGGTCCTTCCCCATGCCTGATTGTTAGGATAGAGAAAATACTCCTTACATCCGTCAGCACTAACGCGCACTGCAACGTCCGGAGCAAAAAGCACATCGCCGCTCCCGTCCTCATTAAGCAGCCGTCCCTGAGAGTCTGTTCTTGAGTCAAATATCACGCCGTCATACCGCCACCGGTCAAGTGAGTCGGGCGAAGCCGACCATACCACAAGCTCGCGCCCGCAGTATGACGTCCGTGACGAATCATGTGATCCGTAAATATATACTCTGTGTTTGCCGGGATTATCAGGGTCCTCAAATACGTATGGCTCTCCGTCAGGGATATGCTCCCACAGCGGCAGATAGGGATTGGCAGCGGAAGTGATGCCAACTACAGCGAGGGCTGACATCGCCGCGACAAGAATTTTTGTTTTCATGGCTGAAACTTAAGTTGATGACAACTATGCTTCATTATACTTTAAATCTCCCGAAAGGCTGACCGTTCAGCACATCCGGGAGATATTAGTTGATTCGTCCCGACGCTTCACCTCGAAGTTCGGGAGGAATAATGATATTACTTCTTTTTTACTTAACGACGAGGGCCTTTACGGTTTCAGTCACATCGGTCACATCCTTGCCCACATAGATGGGAATCATGTTCTCGAAAATGAAAGTATAACCACCTTCTTCGCCGACAGTCTGAATAGCCTTCATGACCTTCTCCTGCACGGGAGCCATGAGCTGCTGATGCTGACGCTGAAGGTCCTGATCAGCTGTGGTGCGGAACTGCTGAATCTTGTTGTCAAGTTCCTGCATCTCCTGCATACGGCGATCCTTAATCGTCTGGGGAGTAGACTCCTCGAGGGCCTGATATTCGTCAAATTTCTTCTGGAATTCAGCCTGAAGTTTGGAGAATTCGTCCTGATACTTAGCCGAAGCTGCCTGAATCTGGTCGTTGATAGTCTTGATTTCAGGCATTGATTCCATGAGGGCCTGAGTGTTGATCACGCCATATTTCTGGGCGAAAACGCTCATGGGAAGTGCAATCAAAATTGCGATAAGAAGTCGCTTAAACATTTCAAAAGATAATTTTGGAGTTATTATTTTCAGGTTTTTAATTAAAATCGTTAAAATGTAAACGCAAAGTTACGACAATTATTTTGCATATCCTAACTTTTCAAGCACCTCGTTTGACACATCTATACGCGGTGATGCGAAAATAATGTCCGATGATGATGCCCGGTCAAATATGCACTGATAACCACGCTCCTCACTCAGCTTTTTGATGGCGTTGTAGACATCATCCTGAATTGGTTTCATGAGGCTCTGGCGCTTCTTGTAGAGTTCGCCGTCAGGACCGAAATATTTCTGACGGAGTGTGGCGGCTTCCTTCTCTTTTGCAAGAATTTCTTCCTCTTTTTTCTTTTTCTGATCATCGGTCAGAAACACCATCTCGGTCTGATAGTTCTTATACATGGTTTCAGCCTCCTTAGCCACGGCCTCAACCTCTTTTTGCCAACGCATCGAAATCTGATTGAGCTGCTCGTTTGCCATCTCGTAAGAGGGAACGTTACGAAGGATATAATCGAGGTCGACAAGAGCAAACTTCTGAGCTGAGGCAGTCACGGCACAGATTACCGCGAAAGCGAGAGTTATGAATAATTTTTTCATTGTTTTCGTATTGTTAAGTAAGACGTTTCAGTATTTAGACATCCGGAAAGCCGAAAAGTTTAATTTTTTGCGGTTTCATCAGAATTCCTGACCGAGAATGAAGTGGAAGTGACTGCCGCCACGCTCTCCGAACACTTTATCGAAACCGTAGGCCCAGTCAATACCCATCAGACCAACCATCGGGAGCATGATACGGACACCGACACCGGCACTGCGCTTGAGATCAAACGGATTGAACCGCTTGACATCCGTCCACGCATTTCCACCCTCAACGAAGGCAAGGCCATAAATGGTAGTGGTGTTCTGAAGCAGGAACGGGAAATGGAGTTCCATGCCCAGACGAGTGTAGGCATAACCCTCACGGCCCCAGGGAGTGAGCGCTCCGTTGTCATAACCGCGCAGGGCTATGGTTTCCTGAGCATAAGTGTAGGAGCCTGACATTCCGTCGCCACCAACATAGAAAGTCTCGAACGGCGACTTGAGATAGCGGTTATAGCTGCCGAGAATTCCGACATCGGCTCGGGTCATGAATACGAGAGTGTGTGAACCGTTGGGGTCGGTGAGCGGAGTGTAGGTACGCGAGCGGAACTTGAGTTTCCAATACTCAATCCATCGATACATCTGCTTCTTTGACTCGGTGGTGTTCTCCTCCGAAAGCTTCTTCCAGTCCTTCTTGCCAAACAATGATGCCGGCGGTGTGAGGTGGAGCGAAAGTGAGAAGTCAGAGCCGGTTCGGGTATAGATGGGATTATCGGTGGAGTTTCGGGCAAGTGTCAAACCGAGAACGAGGGCATTTGACGTACCGTTGTTCATATAATAGAGGTATTCCCAGTTTTTGAGGTAATACCAGTTATAGGCAAGTTCGGCCTGGAATTGGAAATAGTCATCAGGCCAGCTCAGACGCTTACCGAATCCGAGCGCGACGCCCACCATCTGAAGCACCTTGTTTGGGTCGTAGGCACTTTCGATAGAGTTTTGCCAATAGTCGGAGCTTCCGGCCCAGCTTCCGCCGAGTGATGTCATGTAGGGGTTATACATGTATCGGTTGTTGTAGAACGAGGAGTTGACGCCCGTCTGACGGCTGTAATATGCCGAAACAGAAAGCGAGTTGGGTCGCTTGCCGCCGAACCACGGGTCGAGGAATGAGATGGAGTAAGCCTGATAGTAGCGGGCATTGGTCTGCGCCGAGATAGTGAGCTGCTGACCCTCACCCTGCGGAATGATACCACGATAGGAGGATGGGTAGAACAGATTCTTGATGGAGAAGTTGGTAAACTTGATAGCCACTTTCCCGATTATACCGGACTGTCCCCAACCCAATGAGAACTCAAACTGGTCGTTGCTCTTTGATTCGAGGTTAAATATGACATCGACAGTTCCGTCATCCTCATTCGGCTCGGGGTGGATGTCCATGTTCTCCGGATTGAAGTGACCGGTCTGGGCAATCTCGCGGTAGGAACGTATAAGGTCGCGTTTTGAGAAGAGTTTGCCCGGCTTAACACGCAATTCGCGGCGAATCACCTTTTCATACAGGCGGTCATTACCGTTGATGACCACATTGTTGATTCGCGCCTGCGGACCCTCGATCACACGGAGTTCAAGATCAATCGAATCGCCACGCACATTTTTCTCGATAGGAATGATGGTTGAGAACAGATAACCGTTGTCAAGATACACGTTTGATACGGCATCCTCATCCGTAGAGAGTCGCTTGTCAAGCAGAGTCTGGTTATATACCCCACCCTTCTCTATGCCAAGAACCTGATCAAGCCATTCGGTGGAATAAACACTGTTACCCACCCATGTGATGTCGTTGATATAATACTTCTTGCCTTCGTCGAGGGTGATGTAAACGTCGACGGTGTTATCATCATACGGCACCACTGAGTCACTCACGATGACAGCATCACGGTAACCCTTCTCGTTATACTTCTGAATGATACGCACAAGGTCATCCTTATAATCACTTTCAACGAATTTTTTCTGACGGAACAGGTTTATGAGCTTACCCTTCTCGTTAGTTTTCTTCATTGTGCGCTGTATGGCGTTATCGGTCATAACCTCATTACCATCAATATAAATCTTGTGGACCTTGACCTTATCATTTTTACGCACGTCAATATTGACAATCACGTGGTTAGGTTCGGAAAGGTCATCAAGCAGATTGATTTTCACCACAGCGTTACCGAAGCCCTTCTTAGAGAAATAGCTCTTGATGATAGCCTCTGCGCGGTTAATATGATTCTGGGTTATCTGATTGCCCTTCATAAGATTGAGCATCTCATCAAGTTCCTTGCGCTCACCGTTTTTCACGCCGTGATATTCCACCGACGATATGCGGGGCTGCTGACGGAGGTTTATCGACAGCCACACCTTATCTCCGGCGATTTTGTCCACTGCAATCTGTACCTTGCTGAAAAGCTGCTGGCGCCATAGGTTCTTCGAGGCGTCAGTGATTGCATCGCCGGGAATCTCGATGCGGTCGCCCGGTTTGAGTCCGGTATAGTCGATGATGACGTAGTCAAGATAGTTTTCAGCACCGTTTACCTTGATGTCGGCAATCTCATAGGTGCGCGGAATACCGGAATAAAGGATAGTAGGATTATAGACGGTATCAACAGGGGTCTGCGCCACCGCAGGGAGTGCCACGGTAAACAGAGCTAAAAACAGGAGCAATTTCGATATATTGCAGCGCATGATGTAATGAAGATTCACTTTTTAACTTGAGCTGAAGTCAGGCCAAACCTACGCTCACGCCCCTGAAATGAAGCGACGGCGTCGATGAAGTCCTCGCGCGAAAAGTCGGGCCAGAACACTGACGTGACATATATTTCTGTATAAGCGATCTGCCACAGCAGAAAGTTTGACACACGGAAGTCGCCACCGGTGCGGATAAGAAGGTCCGGGTCAGGCATACCGGCAGTGGCGAGGTGAGCGGAGAAAATCTCATCGGTTATTTCGTCGGCCTTAAGTTCGCCGTCACGCACTTTAGCGGCCAGACGGCGGCAGGTATCGGTAATTTCCCAACGCGACGAGTAACTGAGTGCGAGAGTCAGGACGAGGCCGGTACAATGGGATGTGTCGGCCATACACCGACGCAGTCTGGAGAGAGCCTCATCGGGCATACGGCTGAAGTCACCGATCATTGACAGACGGACGTTGTTTTTGATCAAATCGGGAGTTTCTCGCTCTATAGCAATGACTATCAGGTGCATGAGTGCATCAACCTCCTCCTTAGGTCTGTTCCAGTTCTCGGTGGAGAAGGCATAGAGGGTCAGATAGTCCACACCTATTTCCGAAGCAATCTCGGTGATGCGTCGCACAGTGTTGACACCTTCGACATGGCCCTGACTGCGGTCAAGTCCGCGGGAAGTGGCCCATCGACCGTTACCGTCCATGATGATGGCCACATGGCAGGGAACGGCATTAAGATCTATGTTCGAAAATTCTGACATTGCTTTTATAATGATTTCGTTTACTGTGAGGATAATGACGGTTTCAACTACGGAGTCAGTCTATACGATGGCAGGTCACACATCGTCGACCGAATTCGTAACTGATTGATATGGTCAGACCGGAGTACCAGTCGGTATTTTTCAGAAATGAGCTTTTGATTTTATAGAGGTCAGTGAGTTCGGCACTGTCAGCCTTGTCACCGAACACTTTTGTCATGGTGAATTCCATGCCGAGGTTCAGTCGCGGTTTAACCTTGAATTTCAATCCTATACCCATAGGAATATTCAGGGCAAAGAATGAACTGCCACCGCTTGACGACATTGTGGCACCGAGTCCGAGCGATATATACGGTGTCAGGCGGCGAAGGCGCTTGTATGTCTCTCCGATACCATAGTTAAAAAAGTTGAATTCAGCTCTTGCGCTGAGATCGTAGACAGTGGAACTGAATTCATAGGAAGCTCCTCCGGGCAACACATTGTCCCACTCTGCGGTGTTGCCGCTCAGGGTCGAAATACCGAGTAGTCCGCGAAATGCCCAGCGTGTATTGACAAGGTAACGAAACGAACCGTTGGCCGTAAAACCGGGATGCTTGAACATATTGCTCTCGTTGGCATCACCGAGATAGCCCGACATTCCGAGTCCGGCTCCGATGTCAAACTTATATTCCTCAACCTGCGACGAAGCCTGCGCAGCCGCACGGGGAGCGACGGCACACAGTAAAATCACGAGCAGATATGTGAGCAATTTGGATTTCACGCAGTGTATCAGTAGAGAGGATTGAATGTGAGACGGTTTATGACGCCGCGCCAAACCTGATCATAGAGCCGGCCTTCAGAGTCAACCCCACCGAACATATAGATGTAAGGACAGGTCCATTCGGTGACAGGAGCAATGACGCGCGAAACTGCCGGAGACTCGACTTTCACAAACGGAGGGAGCGGACGTGAGGGATAGCCCTGCCATGATGACGAGCGTGAAAGCGACATATCGACTGTTTCGACAATGAGCTGAGCGTCGGCGCGGGGAGCGATATAGTCGGGCAGACGAAGATAATCAGAGGCAAGAGTCCATGTTATTCCCTCGTCATACGACACGTAGACCAGATCATCCACCACCGAGTCCGATGCGCGGCCACCGATGGCAAGTATGGCATCGCGTCGCTCAACACTCCATGACGACTCGCTGACACGGAATGTGGGATAGCGGCATACTGCTATACCGTCACCTTCAGGCACACCCGAAGTGGTCAGACAGGCCCACACTGTTCCGTCAAATCCCCACATGGCTCCGCTGCACTTGCCTGATGCAAGACGACCTCCAAGAAACATCACTATCGGAGCCGAAGCCCATCGGCTATCATAGGTGAGCATGGCACTGGTGCCGCTGACGGGGCAAGATTCAGGCACCGGAGTGACTGTAGTAGCGGGATAGGTCACGAAATCATAATGTCCTGACGCATCAGCGAGATTGCCGAGCAGCAGCGAACCGTAGGCGCCGTAAATGTAAGTCATTGCTGTACCTGTGGGTTGCCACACGGGATTTTCAGCTGAAGTGGCGGTGTAGAGATTATGTTTAGAGTCAAGGATGAATAGAGCGTTGTCTGTTGCAGTGAGCGAGCTGACTTCCGCATCAGCAGGAAGTTGGGTTTCTGCACCTGTCCATGAGTCGGCTGCAAGATTGTCGGTCACTGCAAGCCAGGCCTTGCCTGATTTTGACGATGAAGTCAGACAGATGGTTTTACCCTTGAAACTGATTGTTTTCTGCACATCTATGTCGGCAAGTCCCGACGGAAGCCGACGACGTGCCATCTGATTCCAATAAAGAGTATCAGGGACGGTGTTGTGAACATTGACACGGACTGTATAGTCGCGTTTGGTCAGTCCGTCGGCCGAGGTAATTGAGAGTTTGACCGGACCGTCAGCAAAGTTGATGCTGTCGTTAGGACTGGCGAGATAACTGACCGTGGTGTCGCGCTCAGTGCCGCGGATACGGTAGGTGAGTTCGCAGCGGGAAATGGTCGGAGTGCCGATGCTGACGCATAAGCGACTGACGTCGGTTCCATTCGGCAGGGAGTCGGCGTTGAAGATTTCAAAGTTAATAAGGTCAATGGAAAAGAACACCGAGTCAAGGTTATCCAAAATATCCTTGTTGTTTTTCAGCGAAAAAGAGGTGACTCCGGCTGAAGTGGTTTCACTCTCGGAATAATAATAACTGTTGGAATTGCAGGACACTCCCGCAACGGCAAGCAGCAGCACTGTGACAAGATATAATGGATGTCGGATGGTCATTTTCATGAATGTTGTCAATATTTCAAGTTGCAAAGTTAACAAGTTTTTTAGTAACAATCTGTCACCATACGTTAAAAAAGCTAACTTTCGACGAATGACGGCGGCTGAACGTGGGAATTTGTAATGAAATTCCACCCCCGGGCTGCATCATCGTGACGGAAATCCGGAGGAATATCGGAGCGAATTGTCGGGCATGACGAGAAGCACCTCCACCCCGGGAAAATCCTCCACCATAGTCATAGCCGAGTCAGGATTCATGGCCATACATGAGGTGGCCACGGCATCGGCAATCATAACGTCAGGGGCAAGAACAGTAGCTGACAGAATATGTGCCGGAGCCGGACGTCCGGTAACGGGATTTATTGTGTGCCAGACAGTTCCGGAATCAGTAACACGGAAGTTACGGTAATTGCCCGAGGTAGCCACACCGCCTGAGCCGGGGGTGATGACGGTGAGTTCGGAGTGAAGTGCAGCAGTATCGGGCATGTCGACCATTATGCGCCACTCATCTCCCCGTGAATTGACGCCGGAGAGTGCGATCTCGCCCCCGATTTCCACAAGATAATCCGTCACGCCGTTGCGCCGGAACATTTCGGCCACCATGTCACATCCGAATCCTTTCGTAATTGCCGAAAAATTAAATTCGGTCGATGGATGCTTCTTGACCACCATTCCGTCCTTAATGAAGCAGCTGTCTATACCCACGAAAGCCAAAAGCGAATCTATGACCCGGGCCGAAGGGTCGCCTGTGCCGTTTTTGTAGCCGAAGCCCCAGGCATTGACAAGGGGTGCAACAGTCGGGTCAAAGGCGCCGGAAGAACGCCGGTTAATTTCCTTTGAAGCTCCAAACACCCTGACCACCAGAGAGTCAGCTATGACAGGGTCGTTCCGGTTGATGCGCGAAATGATTGATGAATCGTTAAACGGCGACAGCGACAGCTCTACATGTCTCATCACGGCAATGACAGAGTCGTCAAGACTGCGAGGTGACTTGTAAATAATGCGGTATGTGGTGTTCCACACCCCACCCTCCATAGTGTGATAAGTATCTCGGCGACATGAAATGATTCCGGCCACGAGCAGTATCGAAAAGAGTATCGGCAACAGTATTTTTTTCATAATGCTGCAAAGTTACACCAATAGCGGGCATAAATCAAGAACCTGAGCCGAATTTCGCCTGCCGAAGTGTTAAAAGGGACAAAAAAACACAAAAACCTCAACTTTTTTTGCCGATAATTTTAACAATCTAAAAAAAAGCGGTAACTTTGAAAGTGATTATCGGGCCGGCTTTACCTCACGTTTGGCCACCTCACACCGGAACCAATCATTAATTCACCCTAAGCATCTAATTACCAATAGATTTATGTTTAAAAAGACTTCACTTTTCCTTGCAATCTGCGCCTGCTTCGGCATTATGGCATCAGCTCAGGAAACCCTATCGGAGGTATGGCAACCCGACCTCGGTAACGGAAAGTACAAGAACCCTGTGATTTATGCCGACTATTCAGACCCCGACGTGGTCAGAGTGGGCGATGACTATTACATGACGGCATCAAGCTTCTGCGATATACCCGGACTGCCGATCCTTCACTCCAAAGACCTTGTCAACTGGACCCTGATCGGCCATGCTATAGCCGAAATGCCTGAATACGCACAATCAGCTCCCGATCCTTCTCACGGCAATGCCGTCTGGGCGCCCTCAATCAGATACCATAACGGAGAATTCTACATCTACTACGGCGACCCCGACCTCGGAATCTTCATGACCAAAACAAAGAATCCCGCCGGACCGTGGGAGCCGCTCGTATGGGTTCACAAGGCAAAAGGCATCATTGACACATGCCCGTTCTGGGATGAGGACGGAAAGGCTTACATTGCCCACGGCTATGCAGGCAGCCGCGCCGGCGTAAAGAGCATCATCGGAATGATCGAGATGACTCCTGACGGCAAGCAGTCCATCGGTCAGGACAAGGTAATCTATGACGGACATATTGAAAACGAAACCATCGAAGGCGCAAAAATGTATAAACGCGGCGACTGGTATTATATCTTCTCTCCCGCCGGCGGTGTGTCAACCGGTTGGCAGGAAGTGCTTCGTTCTAAAAACCCCTGGGGTCCCTGGGAGGTACGTAACGTGATGGAGCAGGGAGAAACCGCCATCAACGGCCCTCATCAGGGTGCATGGATCGACACTCCTGACGGAAAAGAGGACTGGTTTATCCACTTTCAGGACAAAGGCCCGTATGGCCGCGTGATTCTTCTCGAACCTATGAAATGGAATGAGGACGGATGGCCCGTGATTGGCATAGACAAGGATGGCGACGGACGCGGCGTACCGGTGGAAACATACACCAAGCCAAATGTCGGTAAAACATACGCTAAAGCCACTCCGGCTGAAAGTGATGACTTCGATTCATTCAAACTCGGCTTACAGTGGCAGTGGAAGGGCAATCCCTCTGCACTATGGTATTACACAGACGCCAATGCTTCGCAACTGCGCCTTTTCTCTCACTACACTCCCGGCGCCGAGCGAGTGTATGACATGCCCAATCTGCTTCTGCAAAAATTCCCCGCCGAAAATTTCACCGCTACTGCCAAAGTGCAGTTATGCCCCCGCATGAAGAATGACAAGCCTATGGCAGGTGAAAAGGGTGGACTGGTGATAATGGGATATAATTATGGTGGCATAGTGATTGAAAGCCGTGCCGACGGACTCTATCTTGTCAACATTGAGGCTATCAAAGCTAACAAGGGTGGCAAGGAGTCAAATGTGGCCGAGGTTAAGATTCCGGATGACGGCAACGTGTATCTCCGCGCCACTGTGAAGCGCGTCGGAGTCAAGAAGCCCACCCAGAAACCCGACTACAAGTGTGAAGCCACCTTCTCCTACAGTCTTGACGGCAAAAAATACACCACCCTCGGAACTCCCCTTCAGGTGACCGAAGGCCATTGGATAGGAGCAAAGATAGGTCTGTTCTGCTCACGTGACTGGGAGAGCAACGACTCAGGCTGGCTCAACGTGGACTGGTTTAAAATCAGCAAATAATGAAACAATCATTTATAGCTTTACTACTCATTATTATGCTCGGCGCGCCCTCTGTTTCAAGGGCCGCCGAGTATAAGCGTGAAATTACGGTTGCCCAGGACGGCACCGGTGACTTCACCACCATCACCGAAGCACTTGAGGCTATACGCGCTTTCATGGACTATCGCGTGACGGTCAACATCCGCAACGGCATCTATAATGAGAAAATAGTGATACCGGCATGGCTGCATAACGTGGACTTCATCGGAGAGAATCCTGACTCCACCATCATTACATGGGCCGACCATGCCAACATCAACAAGATGGGAACCTTCCGCACCTACACTGTTAAAGTAGACGGTTGCGACCTCACATTTGCCAATCTCACCATCGAAAATAATGCACCGAAGCTCGGTCAGGCCGTTGCACTGCACACCGAAGGCGACCGGTTACTGTTTCGCAACTGCAAGCTGCTCGGCAATCAGGACACACTCTACACAGCCGGAAACCGCTCCCGCCTGATGTTTGACAACTGCTACATCGAGGGGACAACCGACTTCATTTTCGGGCCGGCAACCGTCATGTTCAACGACTGCACCATTCACTCCAAATCAAATTCGTATATCACCGCCGCCTCTACTCCGGCCGACGTTGAAACCGGATATGTGTTTAACCGCTGCCGGCTCACGGCTGCCGACGGTGTTGACAAGGTGTATCTCGGTCGTCCGTGGCGCCCTTACTCATTCACCGCATATATAGACTGCGAGATGGGTGACCATATCGTCCCGGCGGGCTGGGATAACTGGCGGAACGCCGAAAACGAACAGACCGCCCGCTACATGGAAACCGGAAGCACCGGTCCCGGAGCCGAAAAAGCAGCCCGCGTCAACTGGGCCAAACCGATTGACGCTGACATGAAGGCACGTCTGGCAAATCCCGAATACGTATTCCGGTCAGAATCAGTCTGGAATCCTGAAAAATAATCAAGCACATAACTTTTAAATTCAAATAACAACATGAAAGCATTAAACAAAGCGACAGCTCCCAAATCAGCTGCTCCCGAAAGAATCATCCAATTCGGCGAAGGCAACTTCCTCCGCGCGTTTGTTGACTGGATCATCAAGAACATGAACGACAAAACCGACTTCAACTCTCAGGTTGTAGTCCTACAGGGAACGACCCAGGCTTTTGTCCAGAATATGCTTCAAAGCCAGGATTGGCTATATCACGTCAATCTTCAGGGACGTCTGGACGGTGAGGTTGTCAACTCGTTCACACGTATCGATGTTATTTCGCGCGGTGTCAACCCATTTGACCATGTTGACACCTTCCTTGCGCTGGCCGAACAGCCCGAAATGCGTTTCGTGATCTCAAACACAACCGAAGCCGGTATCACATACGATCCTGAATGTCACCTCGCCGACCGTCCCGCTTCGGCATATCCCGCAAAACTCACCCAGCTCCTCTATCGCCGTTTCAAGACATTTAACGGCGCTCCTGACAAGGGCTTCATCATCATGCCCTGCGAGCTGATTTTCCAAAACGGACACCACCTCAAGGAAATCGTCAATAAATACATCGACCAGTGGAAAGACGAGTTTGAAGCAGGTGACTATGAGGCTTTCAAAAACTGGTTCAACACATATAACTATGTATGCGCAACCCTGGTTGACCGCATCGTTCCAGGATTCCCCCGCAACGAAATCGCTGCCATTCAGGAGAAGATCTGCTATCGTGACAATGTAGTGGTGCAGGGCGAAGCATTCCATCTCTGGGTTATCGAGAAACCTGACAACATGTCAATCGAAGAACTCCGCGCCGAATTCCCCGCTGAAAAGGCCGGACTCAACGTCATCATCACCGACGACGAAGCTCCCTACCACGAACGCAAGGTGACCCTGCTCAATGGCCCGCACACCGTACTCTCACCTGTCACCTATCTGAGCGGCGTTAACATCGTGCGTGATGCCTGCAACCATCCTGTTCTTGGCAAATACATCCGCAAAGTGCAGTTTGACGAACTCATGCAGACACTCAACCTCCCGATGGACGAACTCCAGAAGTATGGCGAAAGCGTTCTCGAGCGCTTCAACAACCCCTACGTTGACCATCAGGTTACATCAATCATGCTCAACTCGTTCCCCAAATTCCAGACACGTGACCTTCCCGGACTCAAGACCTATCTCGAGCGCAAAGGCGAACTGCCCAAGGGCATCGTTCTCGGTCTGGCCGCAATCATCACTTATTATAAAGGTGGTAAACGTGCCGACGGCGCTGAAATCGTACCCAACGATGACGTTCAGATTATGCAGCTTCTCACCGACCTTTGGGCCACAGGCGACACCCGCAAGGTGGCTGAAGGCGTTCTCGGCGCTGATCAACTTATCTGGAAAGAGCAGGGTAACCTCAATGAAATCCCCGGCCTGACCGACATGGTAGTGGAATACCTTGACAAGATTCAGGACAAGGGCATGCTCGAAACCGTTAAGGAAATCGTTGACTGATGAAGGAATTTATCAAAATCAATCCCGCCGATAACGTAGCCGTAGCCATCAGCCCGCTGACAAAAGGCACGGTCATCAACGTTGACGGTGATGAAATTACTCTCGTAACCGACGTTCCCGCAGGCCACAAAGTGGCCCTGCGGGACATCGCCGAGGGCGAAAACGTGATTAAATACGGTTTTCCCATCGGTCATACCATCCATGCCGTGGCCAAAGGCTCGTTCCTTGACCATAACGACATCAAGACAAATCTTGCCGGTCAGCTCGACTATTCAGGAATTTCCATCCATCCCATGGCCGAAACCGCAAAAGGAGAAGAACTCAAATTCATGGGCTACGAGCGCGCCGACGGTCAGGTGGGTATCCGCAACGAAATATGGGTGATACCTACTGTTGGATGCGTCAACGGTATCGTAAAGCAGATTGTTGAACGCCTCAATGCCGAGACAGGCGCCGAGGGAGTGGACGGCATCTTCGGATTTCCCCACAACTACGGATGCTCACAGCTCGGCGATGACCACGAGAACACCAAAAAGATTCTCCGTGACATGGTGCTTCATCCCAATGCCGGCGGTATTCTTGTAGTTGGTCTCGGTTGCGAAAACAATCAGCCCGCCGTGTTTGAGCAGTTCTGCGGCGACTATGACAAGAGCCGTGTCAAATTCATGGTTTGTCAGGAAGTGGAAGGCGATGAAGTGGAAGCAGGTGTAAAGATTCTCCGCGAACTCTACGAGCAGGCCAAGACTTTCAAGCGCACCGAAGTTCCGGCATCAAAACTCCGCATCGGACTCAAGTGTGGTGGCTCCGACGGTTTCTCCGGCATCACGGCCAACCCGCTCCTGGGTGCATTCTCTGACTTCCTTTGCGAGAATCAGAACGGCACCACGGTGCTGACCGAAGTTCCCGAAATGTTTGGAGCTGAAACCATCCTCATGGAGCGGTGCGCCGACAATAAACTTCTCGATCAGACCATCTCGCTCATCAATAACTTCAAGGAATACTTCCTCAGCCACGGCGAACCTGTCGGCGAGAATCCCTCACCCGGAAACAAGGCCGGAGGAATCTCCACTCTTGAGGAGAAGGCTCTCGGTTGCACTCAGAAGTCAGGCAAGAGCAATGTCTACGGAGTTCTTGAGTATGGCGAACGCATCCACAATCACGGACTCAACCTCCTCTCGGCTCCCGGCAACGATCTCGTGGCCTCCACTGCCTTAGGAGCAGCCGGTTGCCAGATGGTGCTTTTCACCACCGGACGCGGCACCCCATTCGGCACATTTGTTCCCACCATGAAGATTTCTACAAACAGCCGGCTTGCATCCCGCAAACCCGCGTGGATCGACTTCAATGCCGGTGTGCTTGTTGAAGACGAATCAATGGATCAGGTTCTGAAACGCTTCATCGACTATGTGATGAAAGTGGCTTCAGGTGAGAAAGTTAACTCTGAAAAAGCCGACATCCACGAAATCGCCATCTTCA
>CAZKNK010000009.1:0-43522 GCA_964554195.1 uncultured Staphylococcus sp. | reverse complement strand
TGTTTTGACTGGTTACTCCGACGGTGGATATACCGGCGACGGAGGTCGCTATGAGGTCGCCGGGGTCGTTCATCGCGGCGAATATGTCGTGCCGAAACCGATAATGGATAACCCACGAGTTATTGACGCAGTGGGAACTATTGAGGCAATCCGCCGTAATAAGATGCTGGGGTCTGGGGTTCCAGTTCCAAATCAGGCGCCGGGATATGCTGACGGTGGATATACCTCGCAGCCAATGGCGGCCAATTACTCGGATTTGACAGAAGCCGTTAAGGAACTACGTCTGGCCGCAAGTAATATTCACGCCTATGTACTGCTGCGAGACATAGAGGAGGCCAAAGATACACAGGACCGCGCTCGCGCTCCATTTACTCGTAGCCATAAATAATATTGATATGATTGAAATTAAAACACAGGGCGAGGCGTTGGATCTCCCCTCCGGATTCTCTATTGAGATAGAGGATTCAAGCCCGATATTTAATGAGCGAGGTAGTCAGTCTGTTCCGGCTACCGTTCCCGCCACTCGTCGAAACATCTGCCTCTTGAAAGCTCCTTACAGAATTGATTCAGATGTAGATCCGAATTTGCCGGAGAGAACGGCCGAGGTAGTGGAAGGTCCATATCTCCGTGCCGGATTGATGAATATTACCGGTGCCAGCAAGAAAGAAGGAATTACCTTTAATATCGGATTTGACAATTCCACCGCATACGCTAAGTGGCGAGCCAAAAAGCTGGCCGAGCTTGACAACCTACCTATATATAAGCCCAATCCATTAGAACAAGGCTATCCGATTGACGTCCTACTCGATGAGCTGTATCGGATATATAAGAATCCAAACCCGAAAGTTGATGATTTTGCAATATTCCCCGTGGCCGTAAATAATGAAAGTACCGGCACAGACAACGAGAAGAAAGTCTATTGGGAGGTTCTCAATCTGACGGGGAATCACGGTTTTGCACAGCCAACAAAGGTTAATCGCCTTATCAATGGAGAAATTACAGAGGTAAAAATTCCGGAAGGATATATGGTATCGCCGTTTCTTCGTGTGTGGCGCGTCTTGGAGCTTATATTTGATAATTTAGGTTATGAGATTCAGTTTAACCTGTTCAAGGCAGATTTAGAACTTTCCCGTCTTGTTGTATTAAACAATGCGGCCGACGCTGTATGCCGTGCAGAAATAAAATATTCTGACTTGATGCCTGACTGTACGGTAGAGGAATTCCTGAACGCGCTATGGGTCAGGTTCGGGTTTGTCTACAATGTAGACAATAATACCGGAACAGTGCAGTTTGACTTGCTACGAGATATAATAAACAGGAATGGTGGGCGCGACATTACCAACCTTATTACCGGTCATGAAAAAGTCACATACGAGTCTCGTCAATATGTAAAATTATCAGCTAACACCTCGATAGAAGGAGCTGCGCCGAGTCATGAACGCTTTGAGGACTTTATAAAAGGCCTGAATGTTGGCGCCGTTCATCTCGGCGCCCATGTGAGCCAGTGGCAGAATACCGGCACACAAGAGGAACCGAAATGGGACGGCGATATGTATGAAGATTATTATGATCCGTGGGACGATTGGGATCCGGACCGTGATTTCCCGGACCCCGAACCGCCGGAACCTGATTATCCGGACCCGGACGATGACCGCGATGACGGACGGGATGATCGCGACGATTACGATTATTATGCAGCGCGCAGCGCTCCGGCAACTCATACTGATGCAGCCGTAACATCTTCAAATGATACGTTTCTGGCTCGTGAGTTCATTACCGGGCAATGGTACCGCCTTGATGCAACAAATGGGAAGGTACGCATGGCGTCGTCGAGTTTCTTTAATTGGGACCCGCAGCCAGACGGATTAACGCCGTTCGAGCTTACAAGTGATGACGAGTGCGTCCCGATTGATCGTGTGAGTACGGTTGGCCTTAATGTGGGTCACTATTATAATGACAAATGCCCGGTTTACCTGTTTGGAGCCAGGCATTATCATAGCTACATTAAGGGGAGCGATGAAACGGAAAATTCCGGAGAATCGACACCCCTCGCCTTCATGTTTGCGTATACGAAAGACAATAAGACTTTCGGACGTCTTAATGGGGAAGGCGATAACGGGCAGACGATAACTCTCGACGACGGTACGAAACCCACCATTTCGCTGCTTTTTCAGTTCAAAGACGGGTTGTTTGCTAAATTTTGGGCAGATTTTGACGAGATTCTAAGGCATGGAAACCGCTCAGTTGAAATAAACGCGAGGGTTAATAAGAATGATTTGCTATTGTTCGGGGTCCTCGATGTCTATACATTAAAGGGAATCCGTTGTCTGATTGATACGTCTACATATTCGCTGCCTTCCGGCAAGTTTGTTTCGGTGGATTTCAAACTCCGCACTATCCAAACGCAAGGCGTGTACGATATAAAGGAGGAGCAAAACATTCCGGATTTCTCGGCCAGCACCCGGCACCTCGAATGGCGATTACTGGGCGATAATTTCGGCGAAGCTCTCGATACAATGGACGCTAAGCGTCAGGCAGTGAATAATTATATATCATGCTATGACTATCAGCCGCATGGTTCCGAAGGCGACTATTGGTATATCGGGACGAATGGCGTAAAATTGCGCAGCATTGAAAGATTACAGCCGACATGGGACAATGATCCTTCCTTACTTGCTCCCACAAGTATTAACCAGAAGCTTACCCGTAAATATCGAGCAAAGTTAACATACGATATTTACGAAATTCATGATATGTCGTTTCAAGACGGAGAAGAAGATTACGAACTCGATGAAACGCCTCTTGGTATTGAGGAAGCAACAGTAGAATATACTGTTGTTATAGCGCCCCAATGGGTGGCGGATTAAAGTCCTTTCGCATCCGTAAGATAAGAAGCAATTTTGCATCATGGAAAGCAATAATATAGTAACGGCCCCACAAGTGGCGGAGGTAGATGAATTTTTCGAGTTCTGGCAGCAGAACCACACAGGATCGCTGCAAAAATTCTATGAATTTATTACTACTCCGTCAGCAGAACGCGATGAGTACCTGACACAGTGGGGCGCTAAGACGGAGTTTAACGGCTCCGTAGCTACTGTTACCTTAATTCTCGGCTGATTATGTATATCAAGAATATTAAAGGCGGATATGCCTTCACTCGTAACCCTATCATCTTACAGGCAAATTTTCCCGCGACCGTTTTTGATAAGCAAGGTGGGAAAGTAACTGTTACAATGTCTGGTACAAATATTTTTGAAGGTCGATTTTTCCCGCCATTGAATATGGATATTTCGGAGATTGTGGATGCACATAGCACATATTTCTGGGAGCCTCCAAAGGATAATAACTACCCGGTTGTAGAAATATGGGACTATGCTACTTTGTGCGAAAATGAAATTTACGTTTGTGCCGAATATGCTACTTACGAGGAAGATTGTAAATTCATGGCAATTCCCGGAGGCATATCGAAGCAGAATTTTCGTCGTCTGGCAGAACTCAGGACCGATATTTTCCTTACCAGATTCCAGAATCCGAAATGTAACTTTTTCCTCACTACTCGAACGGCCGGGTGGCGAGTGGTTATTAAGGAAACGGAGTTATATCCGCTCTACTTTTTTATCCACCAGCAAAATGAACAGATTGATGTAGTTGAAACAATTTTAGGCAAAATACTGACTTTCGACGGCCTCGATAGGGGCGTGTATGCTCTTGACATTGACGCGCTCCGGCGTAAATTCATGGCAATACATAGGGTTATTCCAAACATTTTCGATGTGTATATGGCCGGTGTATTTTCGTGCCGCATTGTTGTTGAACATTCGGATATATCAAAAGAACGCTACCGATTGAAATTCCGCAATTCTCTCGGTGTTTTTGAAATAATAGAGTTGACCGGCAAGCTTTCTGTGTCTCCGGAATATGATGAAGCAGATGATGCCACGTTCAAGCGATACGATTCACTTACAGGAGATTTCTGCATAGAGCGCGAGCGAGTCGAGCGCCGCCAGACCATCACGGTTGAAACCGGCATAAAACGCCCGGACGAGGTGCGATTTCTTATGGATATGATAGCAAGCGACGAGGTGTATCTGCTTGATTTGGCAGAATTACCGATTAAAGTCATTCCCTCGGTAGAGGATTTTAGTTATTCTCCACGTCCGGATTCCCCGGAAAAATTCTCTATAAAGCTCACGGCGGTTGATACTGAAACCAACATCATGCAGGATATTATTGATGGAATGGAAGGCCGCAAACCGCGAGTATTCACAAACCAATTCAGTAAACAATTTAACTAATAATAATTATGCCGACCGACAACGCCCAATACATAGATAATCTGATTCAGATTATTAAGACGGCCGAAGATCCAGAAAGTGTAACTAATGAACAAGTGGCCCGAATATTTGCCTTCTTGTGTTCGCGTATAAAGGAATTACAAGAGGCAATAAACACTACTCCATCCGTATCTGACGAAACGGCTAATAGGATTGCGGCCGATCAATACCTTCAAAGGTTAATCGCAAACACGGTTGACGCTGAAAGCTCCGAACGTATAATTGCCGACAACCGGATCAAGGCAGATTTATCGGAGTTAGAATCAAAATGGAAATTAGCCAATGGCTTTTTGCAGAGGCGGATTGACACCTTATTGTCCGAAAGTTCGACGGATGCTATCGACAATTTTAATGAGATTAAGCAATTTTTAGCAAATTTCAAGGATTCAGATAGCCTCGCATCAATGCTCGGAGAGTTGCGCTTGTCTATCTCAAACCTTCAAAGGGTCGCCGATAAGCAAAACTCAGCTTTTGAAAAATTAACGCCTATCCGCATAGAGAGCGAAGAAGCCCTCGAAGCAATGAGATTGCTCGGATTGCTCAAAGATGGGCAGATTTATTACATCTCGGAAGAAGATTAAACGACATGGTTATTATTGACAAGACACTTGCCGAAATCATATTGATAGGGCAAGAACGTGCCGCCGTGATATATCTCGGCGCCGTAAAAATCTGGGAGGGTGTTCGCTCCTGTTTCGGAGCGGGCTATTGGCGCGGCGATAAGCCGTGGCGTGGCGACGAAGCGTGGAAACATTGATAATTTAACCGTAAAAATATATGCCTAAAAAATTTGAAAAGGGAGAGATTACACTCCAAACTCCGTGGGACGGCGACGCCTCTACGGAAAACCTGCCTGTTTCGGGGCGATTGGTGGAAAACCTTATAAAAAGGGAGTTCCGCACCCTTCATAATGATAAAACGGGATATACGCGCGTAACGACGCAAAAGAATGCCGACGGATTCTATGAGGTCCAGACATTTGCCAGCCGTGACGCGGCGGCCGAATATGATGCAAGCGACAACGAAGATGAACGCGAGCAGCTGCTGTTATCGACCTCCCCGATACCTATTATCGAAATGGAGGAAGGCACAACGTACCCTCTCAGTCTGACGGCACGCAGTCGCGCGGCAATCGTCAGCATTGACGGCAAGGTGGAGGTAGATGTGATGTTCACATCCTCACGTAAGGATCCGGGCGCTGCGGCGGTTGAGAATACCGTGACGGGAACGCTCGTGATTCAAGGTCGCGCCGATACATCGCGTCCGTGGCAGCAGTGCCGAACGATGCCGATAGTCAGCGACAACGATAATTACCAGATTATCGACATAAGCGACTGTGTGGATCCGGACGTGAAAGACTTTCAGATAAGAATGTATGTGACGGTTGACGACGAAACGGTCAAAGGAACCACGCAGTCAGTTACATGGCAGTCAATCACGAAAACGACCCTTTCGCTGGCGTACGCTTCTGACTGGTCAAAAGCGCTCGGAGGCAACACCTTCAATCCGGAATACACAGTACGCGGCGTTGTAAACAAGACTCTGAATGTAAAGATAACTAACCCGCAGGGGAACAGCCATACGGAGACGGTGGTTATCGGGACCGGGGAATATACGACACAAACCTTCAGAGGCTTCTCGTTTGCTGACACACTTAATTTCAAAATGCTGTCGCTGCATGGCGTTCACAGCATTGAATCGTGGCTATCAGTAACGGGCGAACCGGAAAAGCAGTCGCCGCATATCTTCAACCAGGTAATGGTGGCCGCAGATCCGGCAGAAACAGCGCCCAGGCTTATGATTCAGGACATTTCTCCGGATGTTCCGTTCAAGGCCCGGAACTATGTGCAGAGTCAGCTTTTCCGGTATGCGGTGTATAATCCGACGGAAGCGCAACTGCCATTGTCATTCAGACTGACCGACTACGGAGGGAACAACATATACGCTACATATCCCGCAGACAATCCGCAGAGCGAAATGCAATATAGCTTCGACAATGTGGTGGAGATCGAGGACGTGACCGGCTCGACCATTACCGCAATGCTCCGCGCTGTGGCAGACGGAGAGGAAATGGCCGCCGCATATCCCTGTCAGGTTGACAACACACTGAACTACGCGCCGACACCGGGAGCGGACTTTATAATAAACCCACGCCTGCGCAGCAATGCAGAGTCGAATCCGGCCCGCATAGTAAATGCCCGCAACGGCGAGGATATAGGCGCAACAATGACCGGTTTTACCTTTGCCGACGGAATAGACGGGTGGACTACGGACGAGAACGGCCGCCGCTGCCTCCGAGTACCCGCCGGGCGCCGCATCTCTATCCCTTACGACATCTGGGCGTCACACCGGCGCTCAGGCAGCAAAGTTTCTGCGACAGTGGAAATGTCATTTGCAGTGCGAAACGTCATAGACGAGGAGACACCGATTCTGAAATCATGTAACGACAGTCTGACCCGCGGAATAATCATGCGCCCGCTGGAAGGTGTTGTCTATACAGCGGGGAACACCTCACATGACGAACAGGCATTCGGATGGCAAGAGGACACGCTGACGCATGTCGCTGTCAATATCCTGCATGAATATAATCCAATGCCGGAAAACAACCGCGTGACCGCCCCCCTGTCAATATGCCGAGTGGCAGTAAACAGTGTGATTAACCGCGAGTTCTCTTTCGACAGCAACAACGCCACCGAATGGTTTACAGCCGGTCAGGGTCAGACAATAGAGATAGGGCAGGATGATGCCGATATTGACATCTACGCCTTACGCATCTATGCAAATGGAGCTTCAACGAAGCTTTCGACAGCAGACTTGGAACAGAATTACATATCGAGCCTACCGACATCAGAGGAAAAGAATCGCCAGCGCGAGCGCAACGACATCATGCAAGCCGGAAAAATCACGCCGGATAAAGTTCTGGCAAAAGGCTTGAATGTGTGGTGCTGGCGGGGGAGACTCAACTCGAAGGAGGGAGCGGCATCCGGAGGCACTACCGACACCAAGAACAACCGGGGCGACCTGAAACTGTGGATGCACCGGGAGGACGGAACGCTTGATCGCGCACATTCCGGCGTCATAACGAATACGGAACATAAGAATCAGGGAACAACGGCCAATAGTTACGCCGAGCATAATCAACAGGATAAGTTCGGCGCCGATTCCCTGTTTACGGATCTTGACGGGAATACACATACCGGCTATGCTCTTGATGATACAGTTCCGGAAGCGACAAAGCTCGTTGTAAAAATCAACTGGGCATCCTCCATGCAAAGCCACAAAGCCGGGGCAACGGCCCTTTACAATGACCTCTACCGCCGAATGTGCGCCGATGACAAGCAGATGCTTCAGGACAATCCGAAGGCACGTGTGGCCGTGCTGCAAAAGCCGGTATACATGTTCGTGGAAGATCCTGATACCGGCGAAACACGCTTTATCGGTCTGGGAACATTCGGGCCGGGCAAAATGGATAAACCCACATGGGGATATGACAAAAAGAAATATCCGGAATTCTGCATGGTGGAAGGTGCTGACAATAACCGCACCCTTACCGACATGCGCTGCCCGTGGGATGAATCAGTGACATACGATTCTGACGAAGAATGCTTCTTCAAGGGCGGAATGGGTAGTATTGATTTTGATGCCGGAGCGACCGATGAAGCCGGAACACCGACCGGGGCCGGCATTGAGACGGTTAAGGCGGCATGGAATTTCCTCTATACCTGCAACCCGTTTGTCCGCCACTATGACGGCACGGCGCAGCAGCTCATGGCGGATCCGGCGGCCAATCGCTCGTACCTCTACTGGGTCACACAAGGGGACAAAAAATTCAATCTTTACCGATTCAACGAGATAGACGAGGCAAGCGGAGAATGGGTTGACGCCGGGGTTGACGGCGAAACAGTCAGTGTGGCGGAATATGCCACTGGCCTGACAGACTACCAGAAAATCACAGACGCGATCATTGCCGCCCGTGTGGCCGGATTCAAGGAAGCGATTGACGGCAAGCATCATTTTTATAAAAATGACCTGCTGTTTAACCGCATATTCCTAAAACTACAAGCCGGCACAGACAATCAGAGCAAGAATACTTATTACGCAGTTGTCAGGGATATTTACGGACAAAACCGCATAGCCCTCCACGCCGATGACCTTGACACGATCATGCTCACAAATAACATCGGGGCGCAGACAAAGCCCTACTACGTGGAGGAACGCGACAAGACGCCAGACGGCACCGGCTATTATTGGGAGGGACAATTCAACGCCCTGTATATGCTCGTGGATCTTGCCTATGCCGAGGAACTGCGCGAAACGATGCTCTCAATGTTGACGCACATGGGCAATCTTGTTACAAAGCCCGGACTTTCAAAAGACGCTATGGGATGTATCGAGCAATATTTCTTCAGCATACAGGAATATTTCTGCCCTGTGGCGTATAACGAGACCGCCCGCATACGTTATGAGGCCAATCAGGCCCTATATGTAGGAGGTAATAACAATCTGGCCGGTTCACGCGGCACCACGCCGCTGATGCAGTCAATCGGCGACCAGCTTCAAGCAGAGCGCGAGTTTATGAAACGCCGGTTGGCTTACTTTTCATCATGGTGTAATTACGGAATATTCGGCGGGGAACAGACAACCTCCGGCGCGTGGATTTTCCCGGTTTCGAGCAACGCTAAGGGTGCCGACCTTCCTGTTACCATAAAACTGACGCTCACTCCGCATCAATGGCTCTATGCTTCCGGTAAATCGGGCGGCTCGGTAATTCGTTCAAACGTGAGAATGGAGCCGGGTAAGAAATACGAATTCACATTGCTTCAAGGCGCCGCCATCGCCTCCGATACGGAACACGCCCTAAACGGAATCGACTATTACCGCAGCGTGGGGAATCTCGGCGACATGCCGATAGGCACGGCGGCTAATACGCTCAATGTGTCGGGTCGACGCTTGGTGGAATTTATAGCAGAGCCGACCGATACGGAAACGCCGCAGTTCCGCCCGAAAGCAGTAGCTTTTAACGGATCATTCAAAATGATCCGCCATATTTCGCTAAACGGATGTACTCAAACCAGCGGAACAATGAATCTTTCTAATCTCGGACGATTGGGCAGTCTCGATGTGAGGAACACAAGAATTAACGGCGCGCAGCTTCCGCAGACCTCGACACTTACGGAGGTCCATTTGTCAGCAGAGACAACCGCGGTGGATGTCAACGACCAGACAAACCTTGAAACCCTCACAGTTCAGGACTATGCTAAATTGACCTCGTACCGCCTTATAGGGCGGAATGGGATTGACAGTTATAACGCAGTGTGTTCGTTGTATGACGCGCGGCCAGAGCAACTTGCAACACTACGCATCGACGGAGTGGATTGGGCCTCATGCAGCCGGACCATCCTCATGTGGCTGACAGAGAGCGAGAGCAACCTAACCGGCGAGATAAGCATGTCAGCGGAGGATGGACGTATCTCATTCGCTGATAAAATCGCATTAGGTAAGGCTTTTGGCAATATCGATACGGGATCGCGCGGATTGAAGATCAACTATAACATCAACCCGATGCAGCCATCGGATCTCGCCATAATTTGTCGGGGTTTCATGAATGAAATCGGCGCGATATATCCAGTTAAGGCAGCTACAACAAATGCAGCCGTGAATAACTTTGCGCTCACAGAGGACGGAGAGATTGCCGCCTCAATACATCTGGCGACAGGAGCCGCCAACTTTGCGGAGGTAGTAGACGGACATTGTGTTCAGGTAAAGGCACTCCAACAGCGCGATAGTGAAACTCGATACAATCTTGCATTATCACTCCGGCTCGTAAATGGCAACACTCTGGAAATAACCCGTCCCGTAGCATTCTGCCTTCGCACTCCACGAGTTGGAGACTTTGCCTACGCGGACGGCACGTTTGATTCCTATTATTCAGCCGCCTCAACACTTATAGGGATAGTTTACAAGGTAGACAGAGACGCTACCGCCGTCCGTGAGACATATATCGTCAGAGTTGTAAGCCTTGCGCCGGAAAACCACGACGTGAGTTACCCCTGGGGTATGTATAGTGGGTCTTGGAGTGCGACAAAAGATGAGATTGACACGGCCGTTCCTTCGAGTGTCTGGGATATTGCCACGGTTCAAAATTATGGGACATCTGCACCTACTGACCCCAGTACTCTCTTTAACGACGGAGTGATCGCCACAGGAGCGGCAGCTGATTTTAATGGGGAAAAGTACACCGTTGCGATTGTCGCAGTTTGTCGTGAACTTATCGAAAACTATGCTCGTCAAGCAGATCCGACAATACAATTTCCAACCTGTATCACGAAAAAGCAGCCGGAAGATGTGACAGTATCGGAAATACAAAGTAAATTGTTAACGACTTTCGGCTCTAACGCCACGCAAATGCTTTTCCTTCCAGCTCTGTATAGTCATTTATTTGAACCCACGGCCGAGGAATTGGACGATCAATACAAGCAAGGCAATTGGTATCTGCCGGCTATGGGCGAGCTTATGCTACTGATGTACTATGCAAGTCAGGGCCTTACAGCGGACGATTTTACAGGAGATAACGGCGATGCCACAGCCATATTTGCCAGGGCAGCTTTCCGCGCCGCAGTTTTGCAGATAATTACTTTTGCAAACTCCTATTTCTGGAGCAGTTGCGAGAATTCCGGCGGCAGCAGCGCGTGGGGCGCCTCGCGCTCCGGGTCCAACACGTGTAACAAGAATGTCGGTTGCTATGTCCGCCCGGTCGCAGCGTTTAAATTTGAACTTTAAACTTAATGGCGGTCGCCATTTAAGGGCGGCCGCCAAATCTCAGCCTCTATGAATCCAATTACCGCCGACCTACAAAACGGAATCCAACGCCACAAGGAGAATCAGGAGAAGAAGCCACACACAACCGAGCAACTGCCGGTATTTTGTGCGGCGGCCAATGCTCTGTATATCCTAACCAGGACAATAGCGACAGCTCCGCGCAAAACCATGCGGTTCTGTGATAAGGCCTCTGCCGATGCAGCAGAGATGCTGAAATGTATTGCCCTGGCAAATATGCTTTCAGGAGATGACCGCGTTTATTATCTGCAAGTCGCAGAGGCAAACGCTATATCAGTGAAGGCGTATACAAAAATCCTGCAATGCCTCGGTGCCATGAGTAGTACAGAGGCGAAGGCTTTCAAAAAATTGATGAAAAGTGTTACGTCGCAGCTTGCAGGGTGGCGTGCGTCTACACAGCGCGAGGGTCATAAATCGGAATGAATATGAGAGAGCGCAGACACACCCTTAACGGAGGTTTTACCGGTGCGCCAGCAGCGGCTACGCCACGGCTACGTACGGGTTACAATGATGCAAAAACCTTAAAAGGCGAGAATTCCAACGGCAGCAGCGCGTGGAACGCCTCGCGCTCCGGGTCCAACACGAATAACAAGAATGTCGGTTACTATGTCCGCCCGGTCGCAGCTTTGGGGGAGTGGGAGTCGTTTTACAGGTCGGTGGTAGAGGCTTTTCATGAATGTTTGAAGCATAAGTTATCTAAGGAACAGGCAATGGAATACCTACCGTCTGCTGCGGAGGATATTCCGCAACTCGCAAAAGAAATCTGGACGGGTTGTTATAAGCCGGCTACCTCTACGTGCTTCATGGTAAGATTTCCGAAGCTCCGCGAGGTGTTTGCCGCTGCTTTCCGCGATCGAGTAGTACATCACTGGATTTGCCAGAGACTTTCGCCCATTTATGAGGTATATTGCAATAGGCTCGGCAACCCTACACACGCATGCCGTCTGGGGTTTGGAAATCGCACTGCGATCGAACAGGCAGAAAAGGCGATGTATAATATTTCACACCATTACTGCAGCCCATGCTGGGTTTATCGCGGGGATATTGTTTCGTTCTTTATGAGTATTGATAAGGTAATTATGTGGCGAATCATTTCAGAAACAATAAAGGCCAATAAGTCGCGATGGCCGCGTTGGGAATACCTGTTATTGCTTCGACTGTCATACATTACAATCATGCACAAACCACACAAAGATTGCACCATTAAGAGTGATCCTCGACTGTGGCAGCAGATAGATCCCGGAAAATCAATGTTCTATATACCGGAACGAAGGGCAATGCCAATCGGCAACCTGACAACGCAACTGTTTGCCGGATTTTATATGCTAAGGTTTATCACATATGTACTTGGTAGATTTAGACGTTATTTCGGAATATATTGGTATCTACATGCTTCGATTACTGTTAGTGTCGATGATTTTATTATGGTATGCGACGACTTAAAGACGCTTAAAAAAATAATAAAGGAGGGCGAGAATTTTCTTCAAGAAAAATTATTACTCAAATGCCATAACGAAAAAACGTATCTGCAACCCGTAGGGCATGGTGTTAAGTTTCTCGGCAAGTGGTTAAAACCTCATAGGAGGTATATAATAGACCGAACAGCGAACCGATTCCGTGAAGCTGTGAAAAAGTCGATGGCCGAATCGGAGGGGCGTCTAACTCCAATCCGGACCGAGTACATTCGCACCTCTTTGAACTCATATCTCGGAATTCTGAAGGGGACACGATCGCATAAGATTATTAAACGAGCCTTCTCGGAAACCACTCCGGCATGGAGCAAATATTTTGAATTGTCAAATAATAAAATAATTCTTAAAAGATGAACTCACAAGATTTTCAAATTACAAAGGAGCGCAGCTTATACCGTGGCTGGCTCTATACAATTACCCATCCGGAATGGGAAGGGGTGGAGCCATCGTTTGCCGTGGCGGATGCTCCAACCTCCGAGGCGTTACGCGGAGCAATCGAAACAGTGATCAACGAACATACGCGCCGGGAGATAACAGAAGGATTCCGGTATGACTTTGGCGACGGCAACGGACCGTGCCGGGTATGGCTGTCGACGGAAAACCAGGCCAACTACGCCGCATATCTCAAAGCCGTGGAACTTGGTGTGGAATCCATTACTATGAAGGTAGAAAACGAATCCGGGAAAAGCTGTTATCCGAACGTAAAAGCTACCGACTATGCTAATTTTTACCTATCCCTTGTTGCTCATATTAAAGAACAAATCGAGAGGGGGTGGCGTGAGAAGGAGGCAATAGATTACAACCTTCTCACTACCACGGCCGTAGGTTTATAACATATCGTCAAAGGCTGAAACACCGGCGACTCGGCTATCTTTCATTATATGCGCGTATATCATAGTCGTTGTTATCGACGTATGACCGAGCAATTTCGAGAGAGTGCCGAGGTCGCCGGAGTTCTTCTTGTAATACAGGGTTGCGAAGGTGTGGCGAGCCGCCTTTGCGCTGACGGGTTTATCAATCCCAACACGCTTGCAAACTCGTTTTATTACGCGGTTGAAGGCCTGGTCAGTTGGTAGGTTGCGGAACAGGTTCCCGCGCCCTCGACCTGCTCGATAGTATTCGACGAGCTTCGCAGCCGGCTTGGATAGCGGCATGATAACGCGAGTATGTGTCTTAATTCGTTTATAGTGGATTTCTCCGCCGGTTATCTGCTCTATTTGCAACGCTCTGGCGTCAGAGATATGCATAGCCGTGAAGGTCATAAAAAGGAAGAATCTAAGCACGTCTTGTTCGTTCTCTGGTAGCTCCCCGGATCCAAACAGGTTGATTAAGGAATTTAATTCCTTCTCTGTCAGGTAAACAACCAAAGGATCTGCGGTCGGTAGTCGATACACCTCAAAGGGGTTAAATTTTACCTTTCCCGATCTCATCGCGGCGTAATAGTGCATACGGATTACACACATATTTTTCCTGATAGTCCCGGCGTTATTATTATGGACGGAGCGTAGGTGGGCAGCGTACACACGCAGCCAATCCGGAGTTATCTCACTTATTTGCAGGGTGGGAGCGTATTCTTGTAGCTTTTTGAGTGCGGCCGCATGGTGTCTGATTGTTTCGGGCTGCATTGCGCTCCGCAGCTCGTCGAGATGCCTCTGGGCATACTCGTTGAAATTCATAGTTTCGCCGGGCCGTCGATATAGGGCTAAAAAACTCTCCTTTGTCAAAGCTTCCCCGGTAAGTCTTGCCCGGACCAGTATATCGGATATTTTCGCCTTTGTGTTAGAGATGATCAGGTTCTTATCCCTAACCTCCTGGCCTCGACCCTTGACGTGTTCAGAAATAGGATCCCACTCGGCCGCAGTTACGGCGAGATCCAGGGGAAGCCGGATTTTTGTCCGCTCGATGTTAAGAACTGCATAGAGGGCTGCTCGCCCGTCGGCGCGTTCGCTTTCATTGCGCCGTTTGATTGTTACTTTTGCCATTCAGTGTGCCAACTTTTGTGCCGACCTTTTTTGTAACTCTTTGATATTGAGCCTACATTTGTGCCGACATTTGTTATAAAATTGACTAACTGCGGGCGTAAGTAAAACGCAGATAATCTGATATTTACGACGATACCCAGACCGTGGTCTGGGTATCAAGTGGTGCCACCAGGAATCGAACCGGGGACACAAGGATTTTCAGTCCTTTGCTCTACCAACTGAGCTATGGCACCTTTTGTCGTTGCTTGGAGGGGAGGTCGGACGGTGTGAAACCGTTTGATGGGGTGTCCCTCTCTTTTGCGTTGCAAAGTTAGGGGTTTTGTTTGGATTGTGCAAGTGTTTGCGGGACTTTTTTACGGTTTTTTGTTGATTTTTTTGCCGATTTTATGGTTGTTGTTGAAAATTAAGTTGTTATGATGGTCGGTTTTTGAGGGTGCTGTGATGAGGTTTTGGGGGATATTGGTCGTTCGGTGGATGGTTTAATATGAACTGACCTCTGCCGGGAGGGGCAGAGGTCGGTTGGAATGTGTGGTTGGTGGAATTATTTTTCGGGTGTGAGTGGGTATTCGTCGAAAGCGAATAGTGGAGTGGAGAGATAGCGTTCACCGGTGTCGGGGAGGAGGACGACAATGGTTTTGTTTTCGTTTTCGGGAAGGCTGGCTTCGCGGATGGCGGCTTCAAGGGCTGCGCCTGATGAGATTCCGGCCAGTAGGCCTTCGTTTTGTGCCAGCAGGCGTGAGCCTCGGATGGCATCGTCGTCACTGACGGTGATGACTTTGTCGACCAGTTCGGCGTGATAGTTTGCGGGGATGAATCCTGCTCCGATTCCTTGAATTTTGTGAGGTGCCGGTTTGCCTCCGGAGAGGACGGGGGATGATGCGGGTTCTACGGCAACGATTTTGATGTCGGGGTTGTGTGATTTGAGGGCTTCGGCTGTTCCGGATATGGTGCCACCGGTTCCGACTCCGGCCACAAAGATGTCGACTTTTCCGTCGGTGTCGGTCCAGATTTCCTGTCCGGTGGTGAGTGCGTGGATGCGTGGATTGGCGGGGTTGGCAAATTGCTGTAGGATTATTGCTCCCGGAGTGGAGTCACGAATCTCTTCGGCTTTTTCGATGGCGCCTTTCATGCCTTTGTTGCCGGGGGTGAGAATTAGTTTTGCTCCGAGGGCTTTGAGAAGATTCTGGCGCTCTACGCTCATGGTGTCGGGCATGGTGAGAATGATGTTGTAGCCTTTGACGGTGGCCACCCATGCAAGTCCGATTCCAGTGTTTCCGCTTGTGGGTTCTACGATTGTTCCTCCTTCCTTGAGCAGTCCGGCTGCTTCGGCGTCGTTAATCATGGCGAGTGCAATGCGGTCTTTCGCACTTCCGCCCGGATTGGCGCTTTCGAGTTTAGCCAGAATTCGTGCGTGAAGGTGGAGTCTTTTTTCGATTTTGGAGAGGTGGAGCAGGGGTGTGGAGCCTATGAGTTGTGTCAGGTTTTCGTAGATTCGTGCCATAATTGTTTAGTGATTTTATTGTTGTTACAGAATATTATATGGTGGATTTTTTTGATTCAGATTCCGAGTCCGTCGGTGAAGGTTGTGTTGACGGCTTTTCGTTGCAGGATGCGTGACCCTGGGGGGACGGAGTTGGCTAACCAAACGTTGCCGCCTATTATGGAACCTTTTCCGACGGTGATTCGTCCGAGTATTGATGCGTTGGAGTAGATGGTGACGTTGTCCTCGATGATTGGATGACGAGGGGTGTTGACGGGATGACCCAGACTGTCGAGCGTGAAGTTTTTCGCGCCGAGTGTGACCCCCTGATAGATCGTCACATGGTTGCCTATGATACATGTCTGACCTATCACGACGCCGGTGCCGTGGTCAATGGCAAAATATTCTCCGATTTCGGCTCCGGGATTGATGTCAATTCCGGTCATTGAGTGGGCGAGTTCGGTGAGGATGCGCGGGATGGCCGGGATGCCGAGCAGGAGCAGCGCGTGGGCCACGCGATAGTGTATCATGGCCTGAACCACGGGGTAGCTGAGGATTATCTCGCCATAGTCGTCCACTGCCGGGTCATTGACATACATGGCTTCGACGTCGGTATATAGAAGGCGTTTGATTTCGGGGAGTGTGTCGATAAACTTCAAGGCCAGAGTTGAGGCGCGGTAATTGGCTGTCTCGCAGGATGTGGATCGGTCAAACTGGAACCCGTGGATGATTTCTTCGGACAGGAGTGTAAATATTTTTTCGATTTTTACGCCTATTACTGACGATCTTATGGATTGGCAGCTCCGCCGGCGGTCGAAAAATCTCGGGAAAATAACGGTTCGGACGTTTTCAATAAATTCTTTCAGGGCGGGGATTGACGGAAGTGGCCCCTCGCCTTCAGGGGTCATTCGCTCCTCGGCGTCTGAAATTTCCGAGAGTAGCCTCACGTTTCGGATGAAGGTTTCGTCTACGTTGGGGTGTGACATGATATATCTTGGCGATTGCTTGATGTTATACGGAATGGAACAATTTTTTTGTGTGGATACAGCGCTTTGAACGTTATATCCTACACAATAATTAACATTTTTAACAAGCAAATGGTTTGCCCCTCAGCACTAAGAATTCAAGTAAAATGGGAGTGAAGTAACAAATTTGGATTTTAGTTTGGGAATGAAATGATGAGGACTTCTTTAGAGCTAATATTACTTAAAGCATATTTAATATCTCCGGAGAAGCGAAGCTCATTATGTCGGCCGTATTTTTCTAACATATTGATTAATGATTCGATAGAAGGAATGCCATTAGACCGGTATGAAAAGACAAGAACACTGCTTTTAAATTGTTTAATTAATCGCTCAAATCCGGCGGATATGTTGTCTTTATCAATCCAGATGTTATATTTTCTTTTCAGTCTATGATGCTTACTGCGATAGTCAATCAGATTGGGCCAGTTATCGTAAAGCACAAGACCATTCAGGAAGTGGTAAAAGTCTGCATAATCAACACCAATACCTTTCTCGTTTATGTATGGGGTGTCGATGTAGACCAAGTCATATTTGTTTTCGATGTCAAGGGCATCCTTGTTTAATACACAACAAGCGGTACCATTATCAAAAACTGCATTATTAGCTTCATTTACAAAAGATCTAAAATGGACATCAAAAGGTGTGTCCCATGTTTTTTTGTTGCCAAAGGAGCGCTTAACGTCTGTTAATCGGACGTATAGATTCTTTCTATGGAAAAGATTGTAAGGCCTCTTTATGATGCATGACTGAAAAAGGGCAAACCATGCCAAAGCCCTTTTATATTCGTTGCTGATAGTAGAGATATTGTATCTAACAATGTCAAGCCAATGATTTTCTTCATCAGTATAATATATATCTCTGAAAGTGTCAGCGATAAATGTGGGATAGTTTATATCGGGATGTTCTGTAAGAATAAAGTCAATATCAGAATCGTTCAGCAAAACACATGTATTCTCGATAATTGCTTTCCCTATTATTGAGTTAAATGGGAGCAGATCGTTATACGTCACAGTCTTACCATTATCTTTCAATTTATACGCAACGCTACCGGTACCACCAAATGCGTCTAATGCTGTATTAAACGGGATGGTTGATATTTCACGCCAAATCCAATCAACAAATTTTACTTTACTACCCTGATACCTGGTAGATGGGAATTTGTTTTTGATTTGAATTTCAGATTCAGAAAATAATGATAATTGCTGCATTTGTTTATTTGATGTTTCTGAATTCTTTATAGCCGGCTAAATTGTTATAATAAGGTTGTGGCAGTTCAGCTCTTTTTGCCATGTCAGGCGTCAGATAGTTTGTCCAATAATCATCAAATATTTCCTCCCCTAAATCAGCAAAAGAGCCATTTCCATTGATTAGATCCTTGATTAATGAAACAGAGCCTATATTCTTCGTATTTCCACTTCCGGGTCTGTCGATGGCTATTTTCCATTTTTCCTGAACAAAAAACGTAATATCCTTTACTACAGATATAATTTCATTTAGATTTTCTATCGAATATGACTTGCGTTCGTCATCAATAGCCGTATTATTTTCGCTATAAATAATTCCTAAAACTATATGTGCTTTATAATATGAATAAGGATATGTGACATTTTTGGTGCTGTAGCGATTACGAAAGTAGCCGGTAAACGCGCCAAGTGTCATGCCATTGATTCTTAGGGATGACTTACGATAACTGCTTTTAAGATCAACTGCAAATAAATTACCCTCTTTATCAATAAAAGTAATGTCCGGATAGAAGTTCTGTTCTTTGGTAAGTTCTAATCGGAGTTCGTTATCATGGGCAAATTTAAATAGTAGTGGGAAAATGTATAGTTCTATAATTTTAGATATTACTTTGGTATCAGTTGAAATTGTATAGATATGTTTATATATATCTATAAATCCTTTTACAACCCATTGGCCATCAGCGGTAGAAACAAATGGGGTAAAAGACTTTACAGCATTACGTAATTTTAAAATAAATTCCTCTTTCGTCATATTACAAAAGTAGTAATTTTATTTGATTTCCACAAACATAATTTGGTGGCTAAATAAAGTGAGTTGAATCATAGCCCAACCATGTTAATGGAAAAATAAAAGAGGACTCTCGGGGTGAGAATCCTCTTTGCGGGTACCCGGACCCGGGTTCGAACCGGGATGGGTCGCCCCACCGGTGTTTGAGACCGGCGCGTCTACCGATTCCGCCATCCGGGCTAATGTTGGTGCAAAGGTAGATTTATTTTTTGGATTATACAAGCGGGCGTGTGATTTTTTGTGTAACTTTGCAGGATTTTTAAAGGTTGTTAGAATCCGTGGAAATATGAAGCAGTCTGTCAAGGGACATCTGTCGATGTTCGGTGCTAATTGTATGTGGGGCATGATGGCTCCGGTTGCCAAGATGGTTATGGCAGTAGGAGTCGTGTCGCCGTTGCTGATGACTGATTTCCGCATTGTGGGAGCGGCACTGATGTTTTGGATATACTCTGTTTTCTGTCCTAAGGAGCATGTGCCTTTTGCCGACAAGATGCGCCTTTTGGGTGCGGCATTGCTTGGCATCGTGTTCAATCAGGGCTGCTACATTTTCGGTGTCGGGCTGACGTCGCCCGGTGAGGCCTCGGTGATCACCACCACCATGCCGCTGTGGGTGATGCTGCTTGCGGCGGTAGTCTTGAAGGAGCCTATTACGCTTAAGAAGGTGAGCGGCATTGTCATTGGTGCATGTGGAGCGGCGGTGCTTGTGCTTGGAAATCTTGGCTCGAGTATGGCGGGCGAGAACAATATTGCCGGCGATTTGCTTGTTCTTACCGCTCAACTGAGTTATGCCTGCTACCTGACTTTTTACAAAAATTTTATCCGCAAGTACTCGGTCGTGACGTTGATGAAGTGGATGTTTACGTTTGCCGCTATTGTGATATTGCCTTTTTCAATCCGCACCATCGTCACCACCCGGTGGTATCTTCTTGGCATAGAGGAGGTGGCCGGGATTGCATACGTGGTGGCCGGGGCAACGTTCATTGCCTACATACTGGTCATGATCGGACAGAAGAATCTGCGCCCTACGGTGGTGGGAATGTATAATTATGTTCAGCCTGTTGTGGCTACATCGATCGGAATATATCTCGGACTTGACCGACTGACTTCGGTCAAGCTTCTTGCGATTGCATTGATTTTTAGCGGAGTATATCTGGTTTCGATCAGCCGTGGACGTAACGATTCATCAGCTCGCGGGCGATGAAACCGGGAGTGTGAGGATAAAGCGGGCGCCGAAAGTGTAGGAGGAGTCGAGTTTCAGATCGCCTCCGAGCAGGCGGGCGAGCTGACGGGCAATGTGTAGGCCAAGACCGGCGCCGGGAGTGGATTTGTTGGCCTGGAAGAATCGGTCGAATATCTTCTCACGATATTTAGGCTCGATTCCCATGCCGCTGTCGGTCACGGAGATGGTCACGTTTTTTGAGTTAGCGTCGCATTTGATGGTGATGGCACCGTCGTCGGTGAATTTGATCGCATTTGAAAGCAGGTAAATCAGAATCTGCTCTATTCGCTGCGGATCGCTGACAATCTCATGGTCAACGGTGGAAACGAAGTTTATTTCGAGGTCTTTCTTGTCATTGGCGTTAGCGGCCTGAATGGCAGTGGAAATCACCTCGTTGAGATCGGTCGGTACGGGGTTGAGCGAAAGCGATGTTCCCTCAATGTCAGAGAGAGTCAGAATATCGTCGGCAAGCGTGCGCAGGAGTTCGCAGTTGAGTTTGATAACGTTGACGAAGTTTGCCAGAAATTCCTTGTCCGAGTCGTCGGCAAAGTCAATGAGCATCTGGGAGTATTCCGAAATGGTTCTTAGCGAGGGGCCGATTTCATTTGACAGATTCTTGATGAATCCGACGCGCATTCGGGTTGCATTATCAGCTTCGCGGCGGGTTTCGTCGAGAGCGAGTGACTGGGTGCGGAGTTTGTCACGCTCGGCTGTCAGTTCATCGTTTGACCGGCGGAGACGGCGAGCAAGCGAGCGGCTGTGGTGATAGAGGATAAAGAGGATAACCAGAGCTACGACAAGGAGAATTGCCGAAATTATCAGCATCGTGACGAAACGTGACGTGAGCTTGTGTTCGCTGTCGGTCTTGGCTTCATTAAGATCGTTGAGACGTTCCTCGAGGTCATAAATATTATATGTTATCTGCATTTCCTTGTAGCTTTTGTCAAGTCGCTCGGCCATAAACTGTTCGTTCATGCGTGTATATTCCTTCAAGGCGGTGAGCAGATCATCATCTTTGCCGGTTTTTTCGGCAGCGGTCATCATCATCTTGATAAGAGCGCGTCTGCGCCATGAAACCTTTTCGTCTGGGAGAAGCTTTTTGATTAGGCTCAGAGCGTCGGTGTAGTTTTCCGTGGCCATGTCATGGTAGATTCGCGCGTAGGGTTGCTGAGTGAAGGTGGATTTGGCTCTGTAATCGCGTTCCACCAATTCCATCACTTTGCCATAATACTCCTCCACCTCTTCAGGCGTAAGGGCCGGATAGTTTGATAGCAGACGGGTATAGATAACAAAGAGATTGGCATCATAGTTGATGAAGTTTCGCTCGGAATTCTTATACTTGAATTCCAGCTGGTTTATGATGTTGAGCAGTTTCTTGTCGGCGTCTATCGACTTCTTCAGATTGCCGGTGCGCGCATAGTTAAGGGCAGCCTGAACATAGTGGCTGTTTCGGATAGCATAAGCGTTTTTCGGCAGTGATTCCACCAGTTTACTCAGATGATCGGTGTAATTTTCAAGAAGTTCGTCCTGAGAACTGTCGGCAAGAAAGAGGCAGATGGCATGGAGTTTCACAATTCGGTCATAGACGTCGGCCGGTGGATTTTCGTTGAAGTCTTTGATCAGATTGTGTATATACTTCACTTTGGTGGAGTCGTCGACAGTCTTGATGGTCATTGAATTCTGCAACATTCCGATGAAAGCCGCAGTGGCGTCGCGGTCATCCGACGGTTCAAGGCTGTGGGTGAGCCGCTGCATGCTGTCAAGGAACGAAACGTTTGAGCTTCCGAATGTTGCAAGCCGCCTGATGACGTCGAGCGTTGTCTCGCGGTCACCGTTGCGTTCGGCACACTCAATTATCTCCCGGCCCACATCGTATCGCTTATTGGTGACGGTGAGGTCAAAGATATTGTTGAGGATTCTGATGGAGTCAGACCCGAAGATGGTTCTTGAGAGCGACTCGCGCAGGTTGGCTATCGCAGTGTCGTTTGTGTCATCGGCTTTCATTGTGGCTGCTGTGGTGCATGAAAGCAGCATCACAAGAATCAATATTGTCTGAAAACAGCTTTTCATTCCCTGAAATGAACTTTTTTAGATTTCATTGATTATCTGACAGACGCTCCGTTGTCGGGTGAGAATCTGACAACGGAGCGTCCGTTTTTGTTTTTATGCTGAATCGGTCAGCGGGCAGAATCAGTGTTATGTCCCGCGATCGAAGTCAAATCGGTTTTTACTTGCCTTCGGCAACCTTGTTGTAGCGGCTGTTGAGGCCCTCAACAATTTCAGCGGTGATGTCAAGCGCGGGGTTGAAGTATAGGCCGGCCTGCTTGAGCAGGATAGCGTCGTAGCCGCGGGTGGAGTTGTAGATCTTTATATAGTTCTCAATAGAGTCATGGAGCTGAAGCTGCTGCTGTGCAAGCTCGTTTTCAGCCGAACGGCTGAGAGATGCGAGATAGTTCTCGGCATCCTGCTGCATTTTCTGAAATTTCTGCAAGTCGGCGTTCATGCTTGCTTCAGAGAGGTAGCCGTTTGTCTGCTGCTTCTGCTGAATCTGCTGATAGAAACGTTGGATTTCGTTAGCTTTGGCCTGACGGGCGTTTTCGATTTTGGACACCGAGCGGATATATGCTTCGTTGAAATCTTTGGCAAGATTATAGTTGGCGGTCAGTGAGTCGCCGTCGATGTAGCGGATATTGATCATCTGCGGAGCTGTTGCCGTGGTGTCGGCCACTGCTGATTCCGTATTACTGTTTCCGGGCTGCTGTCCGGAGCATGAGGCCACAAGACCTGAAACAAGCACTAATGCAAAGGCCTTAGCCGTCAATGCAATTTTTTTCATGATTGAGATTATTGATAGTTTTAGTTTCAAATTTTTATTTTTCATCTGATGCGCAGCCGAGTCCTTTTTTTCGGAGTTCAGGATTGTCGTGTATGTGTGACGATGGAAATTTGCCCCCCTTGACAAAGAAGATTCTCACTCCGAGGAGCAACACACACACCGTCAGCAAGCCGACCGACAAGAGAACAATAAGAAGCGGATTAAGCATATCGTTCAGATTTTTTCACCGCAAAAGTAACAATTTGCGCTTAAAAAACATTATTATAACGGAGCATTTTTGACGACAAACATTCATTCCTGCTCAATTTTAACATTATTTTCCTATACGTCAAAATTCTGTTAAAATATATCCGGTGTAATTATGATTTTCGTAATTCAGCGTCAGTCAGAGTCTTATATATGCTGATTTGAGGATAATTACTTATGAATTTAAAAAAGCCGTCAGATTTTTCGCTCTGTTTGAAATATAATTATTAACTTTAGCCAAAGTTTAGCATCAAGCTGAACTGCCCGCGACTTAACGCTCAAAAACTTAAAAACAACATAAAAGCTTATGACACTTAAAGATTTAAAACCGGCAGCCGTTTTCTCAATATTCGACGAGATTACCAAGATTCCGCGTCCCTCCAAGAAAGAAGATAAGATACGTGAATTTATCCTCAACTTTGCCAAAGAGCATGGTCTCGAGGCCAAGACTGACAAGGTCGGCAACGTGGCTATCTTTAAACCCGCCACACCGGGCTACGAAAATGCACCCGCAGTTGTGCTTCAGGGCCACATGGATATGGTGTGTGAGTCAAACGACAAATCATTTGACTTCACCACCCAACCGATTCCGGTGGTGGTTGACGGCGATTGGGTCCGCACCGAAGGCACTACCCTCGGCGCTGACAACGGTATCGGAGTGGCTGCATCACTGGCTGCCCTGACCGACGACAGTTATGTCCACGGCCCGCTTCAGGCCCTTTTCACCGTAGATGAAGAAACCGGAATGACCGGTGCTTTCAATCTCGGCAAGGATATGATTTCAGGTAACATCCTTATAAACCTTGACTCGGAGGACGATGCCGAACTCTTTATCGGCTGTGCCGGCGGAGTTGACACCGTATGCACCTTTGACTACAGCCGCTCTTTCGCACCTAAGGATTTCCTCTACTTCAGGATAAATATTGAAGGCCTTCAGGGAGGTCACTCCGGAGGCGACATCCATCTGGGTCGCGCCAACGCAAACAAACTCCTTGCCCGCTTCCTGTTCAGCCTCCTTGAGGAACATGAAGTGTCAATCGCTGAAATCGACGGCGGCAATCTCCGCAACGCCATTCCCCGCGCCGCTCATGCGGTGGTCGGTGTCCACACTTCAAAGAAGGAGAATATCCGCGTGAAACTCAATCACTTCATTGCTGATGTCGAGAATGAGTTCAAGGGTCTCGAACCTACCGTTAAAATCACAATGGAGAGTGTCGACACCCCCGATTTCACCATTGATCAGACCACATCACTTAACCTCATCCGCGCGCTCTATGCCGCTCCTCACGGAGTCCAGTCAATGAGCCGTGACCTTGAGGGCCTCGTGGAGTGTTCCACCAACCTTGCTTCCGTCAAGATGCGTGAAGGAAACAAGATTGAGGTGGTGACGAGCCAGCGCAGTGCCGTTGAGTCACGCAAATGGGATATTGCATATCAGATTGAAGCCCTCTTCCAGCTTGCCGGAGCCAAAGTGACCCACGGCGAAGGCTATCCCGGTTGGGCGCCTGACATGAAATCGCCAATCATGGCTATTGCCCGCGATGCCTACAAGCAGCTTTTTGACATTGACCCTGCCATCAAGGCCATCCATGCCGGATTGGAGTGCGGTCTTTTCCTGACCAAATTCCCGCATCTCGACATGGTGTCGTTCGGTCCCACACTCCGTGACGTTCATTCGCCTTCCGAGCGCATGTATATTCCCGCCGTGGAGCGCTTCTGGGAGCATCTGAAACTCACATTGACCAAGGTTGCCGAATCAAAGTAAGCAACTTCGTGTCATTGACATAAACCAAAAGGGCCTCCGAGGCGACCGGATTATCTCCCCGTCACCGCGGAGGCTTTATTAAATCTATATCATGCGTAAACTTCTCCCCGTCGCTGCGGCGGCTGTAACTTCTGTAGCCATAGTGGCCGGAAATCCATTCGAGTTTGATCACGTTGAACTGCCATTCCCGTGGGAAGTCAAACATAATCCCGATTCCATCTACCGCCTGACAGAGAGTGACTTCATTCAGGTGGCCGACGAACTCGGCGTGGATGTTGCGTCGATCAAGGCTGTGGTGGAGATTGAGGCCGGCAAAACCCATCAGGGTTTTTCGGCTCCGCTCACCCCGCTCGTAAACTTTGACCTGCGGATGTTCCGAAACTTTGCAGCACGTCGGGGTGTCAATCTCGGTGCATACGCCAAATCGCATCCGAAAGTGTTCAATCCCTCCGGACGCACTCAGGCCGATGTCACAGCCCGGCTCAACATGGCTATGGAGATTGACAGCGTTTTGGCTGTGGAGTCTACTTTTTGGGGAATGTTTCAGATCGGTGGATTCAACTGGCGCAAGTGTGGGGTGGAGAGTGTGGATGAGTTTGTGACGCTGATGAGTCGCTCGGAGCGTGATCAGCTTGAGCTTTTTTCACGATTCATTACATCAACCGGATTGCTCGAGCCGCTTCGGAAAAAGAATTGGGCGGCATTCGCACGTGGATACAACGGACCCTCATACGCCGCGCGCGGTTATCACACCAAACTCGCCAACGCTTATCGCAAATACAAGTCACTCGAATCGAAATGAATCTTTAAAAATGATTCGGCAGGGGTGACGGATAACTCTTTAAGCAGTCGGGGCGGACGCGATAATTTTCGCGTCCGCCCCGAAGTTGATATGAACTGATTTTCAGAACGAGTAGCTTATTCCGATTGAAGGAGCAAAGGCGTGGAGCTTATAGTCGGCGGTGAATGTGCCGGTGGTCGGAATTCCGGTCTGAGGCATGGCCTTTCCGATAAAATCCTCATATTCGCCCGTTGCATTCTTCATGCCGCAGCCGTGGATATACATGAATCCGAGGTCAATCGAAAATTGCTTAACGGGACGGAACGACAGGCCTATGGTCGGTTCTACTTTAGTCATGCCCGGGGTCTCGGGGTTGTAATTGTTGCGGTTGACGGGAGTAGTGTCGATCATTAGACCTATTCTTGCATCAAATCGTTCTGTCACGGCATACTGACCACCCAGAGAGAAACACCATGCGTTTTTATAGTTCTTGGCGATGTGTTGGTTGAACCCGGCAAGATTCTCGCCGTCAAATTCAATGTCAAGCGTTTTGTAAGCGTTCCAACCTGTCAGTCGGGCATCAAATGCAAGAGTGAGTTTATCAATAGGTTTGTAGGATGTACCGAGCGAAAGCACCCAGGGGCAGGGCATGGATGCCTTGAAGTTGGCCTCGTTAATCAGACCGACGCGGCTTTCGAGTAGCTGACGGGCTATATCATTGGCATAGGTCACGGACGCTACGCCTGATTCCACTGTCATGTTCATCTTGGTGCGGAATGATGCGCCTACGTTCCACTTCGAATTGATTTCATACATCGCACCTACGTTTACACCTACGGCGATGTTGGCGTTGCCGGTCAGATTGACCGAAGCGGGGGTGGTGTTGCCAAACGGTGGAATGCCCTGCGGAAGCTGGCCTACGGCCTGAAGCAGACCTACCATCCGGTCAAACGAACCTGCATTGACCAGACCCTTGTTAAGATCCACATTGCCCCATGTCACCATTAGTCCTGCACCTACCGAAAGTTTCGGGATTATGCGCCATGAAATAGTGGGCTGAATGGTAAATACTTTAAGGCTCACGCTCTGGTTAAGCACGGCTCCGGGCCAGTTTTCACTCCAGTCGATTTTTGATCCGTAAGGTGTGTAGAACGAGATGCCTGCTTTTAAATTCTTATTGATAGAAAAGGCAGCGTGGATACCGATCGGTGTCGACACTCCGGCGTTTGTCTTGTATTCCTGATTATTATAGGTGGCATAGGCGGTTGGCATGATTGCTGTGAAGGAGCCAGTCAAGTCAACCGTCTTGTCCATGAAACCTAAAGCTCCGGGATTGAAAAACATGCTTTCAGCACCAAGATTCATTGCCACACCGGTGTGACCCATACCTATCTGTTTAGCTGAAAGTGAGTTGACCTGATAGCCTTCGGCCATAGCACCGAGCGCAACAGCCAGAGCCATTGCAGAGGAAATTAATTTCTTGTTCATAAGGATTTTGATTAATTTTCGCTGCAAAGTTAAGCCCTTAATCCGGTCACTGAAAATTTTTAAAGAGTCTTTAACATTATTATTCTTATGAAACGCGGATTTATTGGTCTGTTTGTAATGTCACGGCAAATCATTACACACTTAAAAACCTATTTTAACAAATAAATACAAATTAATTTCCGTGACCTGTTATTCGTGGCCTGAATTCAGACAAGCATGAAACTCGAAATAGCGCTCCGCAGTTTCCGATTATTAATATAGAGGTGAAAGAGTATGGATTACGTTATGTCGCACCGGAATCGCGACAAAATATAACAGACTTGAACGATGCCATGTGGTGTGGCGTGATTTTTTCTTTGGAAAATCACGCAAATCGTGTTAACTTTGTAGTTTGAAAAAATTATTGAAACAGCAATCCGATTTTAATCAATCCGAATAATTTATGAAAGCTATTGACAGCGATATGATGGTGCTTCTTGATGAGGCCACTTTTGCAGGCCGAATCAGCCGCCTGAGGGTGGCTATGGAGCAGAGCGACGTTCATGCCATTCTTGTGACTGACAATGCCAACAAATACTTCATTACAGGCCGTGTGTTTTCCGGCAATATATATGTTCCGCTCCGTGGTGAGGTGATGTTTTTTGTTCGCCGCCCCGTAGGCCTGAAGGGTGACGGTGTGATTTATGTTCGTAAGCCGGAGGAAATGGCGGAGTCAATCGGACTGAATGTCCCTGAATCAATCGGATTGGAAATGGATCTGACAGCCTACTCGGCTGTTGAGCGATTCAAAGCCATTTTCCCGGAGTCAGTGGCCGTCAATGCTTCTCCGCTGCTGCGTCGGGTTCGCGCCGTCAAGGATAACCATGCACTTGACCTTATGAGGCAGTCGGGCCGGAAGCAAGTGTATGTCTACGAGCGGATTCCGCGTCTGTTTCATCTCGATATGACCGATATTGAGCTTCAGGTTGAAATCGAACGTTTGAGCCGTCTTGAGGGTTGTCTGGGGCAGTTCAGGATAAGCGGGGATTCGATGGAGATTCACATGGGCAATCTGCTTGCAGGTGACAACGCTGACTCGCCGACACCCTACGACTTCGCTATGGGTGGTCGCGGAACTGACCCGTCGCTCCCTGTCGGAGCTGACGGCACTCCCATCCGTGAGGGAATGACCGTGATGGTTGACATGAACGGTGACTATACGGGCTACATGACCGATATGACGAGGGTTTATTGCGTTGGCGATCCTTCAAAGCTCGCTCCGCTTGCCCTTAAGGCACATGACTGCTCCATCCGCATCCATCGAGAACTCACTGACATGATGAAACCCGGCGATGAGGCAAAATCTCTTTGGCAGCGGGCCGAGGCGATCGTTAAGGAGGAGAATCTCGAGCGATATTTCATGGGTCATCGTCAGCATGCCGGTTTCCTCGGACACGGAGTCGGTATTGAAATCAATGAACTTCCTGTGATTGCTCCCCGCAGCCGCGACATAATATCGGAGGGTAACGCCATTGCTCTCGAACCCAAATTTGTGATTCCCGGCACGGGAGCCGTCGGAATCGAATCGACCTATTATGTCCATGCTGACCATGTGGAGAACCTCACTCCGGCACCCGAAAAAATCATCTCGCTTGACTGATGGATCTGAAAAAAAAGATTGACACTCCGCTGTTTCATGCTGTGGGAGAGGCTGCCGATGCCATCTCGCGTGAATGTTATGCCGTGGGAGGTTGTGTCCGTGACATGATTCTTGACCGTCCGTCAAAGGATATTGATTTTGTCACCGTAGGAAGCGGCATAGAGCTTGCCGAGGCGGTGGCAGCAAGATTGGGCAAAGGTACCCACCTGAATGTGTTTCGGAATTTCGGGACCGCACAGGTGAAGCGTGGCGGACTCGAACTGGAATTTGTTGGCGCCCGCAAGGAATCATATAACCGCGACTCGCGCAAGCCTGTGGTGGAGACCGGCTCGCTTCAGGATGACCTGAGCCGCCGCGATTTCACCATAAATGCCCTTGCTCTGCGTGTCAACACCGGTCATGGTTTCGGAAACCTGATTGATTTATTTGACGGTATCGGTGACATTGAGCGCCGCATTATCCGCACACCTCTTGATCCCGACATCACATTCAGCGACGATCCGCTGCGAATGATGAGGGCCATCCGGTTTGCCACTCAGCTTGAGTTTAAGATATATCCCGAGACATTTGAGGCTATCCGCAGAAATGTGGAACGTATTTCCATTATTTCAAAGGAGCGCATCATGACGGAGCTGATGAAAATCATGGAAGCTCCGCGTCCGTCAATCGGTTGGGATCTGCTCTATAAATCAGGACTCCTTGCCAAAATTTTACCGGAACTTGCGGCCATGAAAGGTGTGTCGACCGTCAATGGCCGCGGACACAAGGATAATTTCTATCACACGCTCGAAGTGCTTGACAAGCTCAGCCGGATGTCTGACAATGTGTGGCTACGTTGGGCGGCGCTACTTCACGATATTGCCAAACCTGTCACTAAGAAGTGGGACGAAAAGATAGGATGGACCTTTCACAACCACAACTTCATCGGCTCGAAAATGGTGCCAAAGATTTTCAGAAATCTTAAGTTGCCGCTCGATGCCAAAATGAAATATGTGGCCAAACTCGTTGAACTTCACATGCGCCCCATCGCACTCGTGGAGGAGGAGGTGACCGATTCGGCTGTCAGACGTCTCATCAGCGATGCCGGTGAGGACCTTGATGATCTCATGATGCTCTGTGAGGCCGACGTAACCTCGAAAAATGAGGAGAAAGTGCGCAGAATCATGAATAATCTTGAACTTGTCAGGACTAAAATCAATGAGGTTAATGCCCGTGACAATATCAGGAACTTCAATCCGCCGGTGGATGGCAACGAAATCATGACCACATTCGGCATTTCCGGTTCGCCGGTTGTCGGTATTATCAAAAACCGCATCAAGGATGCCATTCTCGACGGCGAAATCCGCAACGACTACGCTGAAGCCCATGCCATGATGCTCCGCCTCGGCGAAGAAAATGGCTTGAAACCCGTTAATATTACTTCTTAAGTATGTATTATATCACCAAACGACTTGAAATATCAGGCAGCCACAGACTCGAACTGTCATATCCGAGCAAATGCTCCACACTTCACGGCCATAACTGGATCATCACCATTTACTGCAAAGCGGCTACGCTGAATGAGGACGGGATGGTGGTTGACTTCGTCAGTGTCAAGGAGAAGGTGGCAGGTTATCTGGATCACGGAAACTTCAACGATTTGCTTCCGTTTAACCCTACGGCTGAAAACATAGCCCGATGGATCTGCGACCTGATTCCTGAATGTTACCGAGTGGATGTTCAGGAAAGCGAGGGTAATACCGCCACATATATCGAAGAATGAACAGTAGGAAAAAATATTCGGTCACGGAAATTTTTTACTCACTTCAGGGGGAGGGATTTTATACCGGAACTCCTGCGGTGTTTGTCAGGATGAGCGGTTGCAACCTCCGTTGCAGGTTCTGTGACACCCTTCATCCGGCTAATTTCATGATGACGGCTGACGAGATAGTAGCAGAGGCGGCCAGATTTCCCGCTTCACACGTGATTCTAACGGGTGGCGAACCGACGCTTCAGATTGACAGTGAACTTGTAAGCCGCCTCCATGAACGGTTTGCCATGATTCATCTCGAAACCAACGGTACTAACCCTGCCCCTGACGGAATTGACTGGATCACGGTATCACCCAAGCCTGAAGGCCGGAGAGGAATAGGCCGGTTTGACGAGTTGAAGATTGTGTATACCGGCGGTGAAGTTGATGCTCTTGCTGCGGAATATCCGTGTGCTATTCGTTTCCTTCAGCCCTGCTCGGGGGAAAATGTGGCTGAAACCGTTGAATATATTCTTGCTCATCCCGAATGGCGTCTGTCACTTCAGACTCATAAACTTATCAATATACCGTGAATAAACCATTGCCTACACTCGATGTGCTGATTGTCACCCATACTCCGGAGGGTATCCGGCGCGTGGCGGCTATGAATCCCCCTCGGATTGAAGGGGTCAGCTACATTGTGTCGTGGCAGAATCATGGCGATGCTCCGGTGCCGGAGAGTCTGGAGGGTCGTGATGATTTCAGGATATACAGGTTTGACGGCAAGGGAGTGAGTGCCAACCGTAACAATGCCCTTGATCATGCTTCGTCGGAGATTATGCTTATTTCTGACGATGATCTGATCTACACGTCCGACAATCTTCAGACAGTGCGTCGGGTCATGGCTGAAAATCCGGAAGTGGATTATGCTTCGTTTATGTATGACGGGGCTGACGGGAAGAGTTATCCTGACCGGATGACGGATCTCTCTGTCGTACCGAAGGGTTTTTATCAGACAACATTTGAGATAGCGCTTCGCAGGGAGTCGGAGGCAGCTTCGCTCCGTTTCAATCCTCTCTTTGGCCCCGGCGCTCCGGTGCTTACCGCGGCTGAGGATGAGATGTTTTATCTCACTGCGCGACGGAAGGGGTTGAATATGAGATTTTTCCCATACGTTATTGCTGTCCATCCTGCGGTTACAACCGGAAGTCGAGAGGTGACCGATGCCGGTGTTGTTATGGCATCGGGAGCTGTGATTATAAAGCAATACCCGGCCTCGTGGCCTCTGCGTATTCCGCTCAAGGCCTGGAGAATGAGCCGCAGCGGGCGGGCCGGATTCATGTTTTCGCTCCGTAATCTGTTGCGGGGAGCGGTTTATTCTTTTTTTAATGTGAGGATATGAAACCGACGGGACGAAAAGGAGTGTCGCAGCTTGTGCTGAAAGCTATGGGGCTGTTTGGCGGTGTACAGTCGCTGACTATTATTTGCAGCGTGATTCGCATGAAGTTTGTGGCTCTTTGGATCGGGGTTGCCGGTGTCGGTCTGTTTTCAATTTTCAACAACGCCATAGAACTTATTTCGATGGCCACGCAGCTCAATATCCGCACCAGTGCCGTACGCGATGTGGCTGAAAGTGCCGGCTATTCCATGTCGGCCAAAGGCATCATGGTCACGATAGTGCGTCGGTGGGGATGGATGCTTGGCCTGTTCGGAGCGTTTGTGATGCTCGTGACGGCGCCGGTTTTCAGTCTGGAGACTTTCGGCGACTATTCGCGCACGTGGGATTTCATTCTGCTTTCGGTTTGCGTGTTTTTCGCTTCGATCACATCTTCTGAAGGGGCTATCATGCAGGGGCTTGAACGCTACAAACTCCTTGCAGTCTCGTCGCTTTGGGGCGTGATGGGCGGACTGGTTCTCTCTATTCCGTTGTTTTACTTCCTCCGCATCGACAGTATCATCCCCTCCATACTGGCTTATTCGGTCAGCATGGCTGTGGCTTTTATCGTTTACCGGGTTAGAAACGTCAAGGCTCCGTGTCAGATTACTTACAGGCAGACATGGGAGCAGGGGAGGAGTTTCATCCGTCTCGGAGGTTACATGACCGTGTCGGCTTTCGTTGCGCAGTTGCTTAATTACGTGTTTATAGCATGGCTCAACATCCGGGGCGGTGACACGGCGGTCGGACTCTTTCAGGCCGGCTACACTTTGGTTACCAAATATGTCGGACTTGTTTTCACCGCTCTTGCCATGGAATATTATCCGCGTCTGACCTCGGTGATAGGCTCGCGGTTGCGGTCGGGAGTGTTTGTGTCACACGAAACTTCGCTCATCATGATTCTTCTTATTCCGATTGCCACATTCTTTATCCCTGCTTCACAGATTATCGTCAAGATACTCTACTCCGACGCTTTTCTGACCATTCTTCCGTTCATTGTCGTTTCGATGGTAGGAATGGTGTTCAGGGGTATTTCATGGTGCATCTCGTTCCTGATTCTCGCCCGTGGCGACGGCAAGACTTACATCTGGACCGAGTCGCTCAGCTCGGTGATAGGCGTTGGACTTTATATTCTTGCCTATGATCGCTGGGGTATTGACGGACTGGGTGTGGCTTTCACGCTTTGGTATGTGGTTTATACAGTCATGATGTTTATTGTGATCAGAAGGATGGGGTTGCGCATAAGCCGGACCACTATTTTGCTTTCGCTCTTCACGCTTATCGTTGTCGGATTGCAGGTTGTGTTCTTCTTTACATCCGGAATGTGGCTGATGATAACTTTTGCGGTTTTTGCTTCGATAATTTCACTTCAGATGATAATAAAATTGTCTGGTTCAAAAATTTGAACTATATTTGCCGTAAACTTTAAACACATATATAATGAAAATCAAATCTTTCTTCTTACTTACCGCAGTTGCTCTGTTGACTTTCTGCGGTATTCTCTCTTCATGCAAGAGTGAGTCAAGTGAAATCCTTGACAAAATCCCCGCTGATATGACTATGACTATGAAGTTTGACGCAAAGTTCTGGGTTGAACAGTCTGGAATCACTTTCAGCACCGACGGAATTGAACTGCCCGATTACCTTAAATCCAGTTTCGAAGATGTCGCGCCGGATAAATTAGCCAAGTTGGCCGAATTTGAGAAAGTGGTAGACTTGACGAACACATACGTAATCGGATCTGTGACAAATAAAAGTTTCTTCATTGTTGCTCCTGTGACGGATTCGTCAAAGCTGGACAAATTCATTGAGGAGAATAACGATGTCTGCGAGGATTATAAAGACTTCAAGTTGGTGGATGATAAGGTTATCCTCTCAGGTGATCTGTTATGGATTGCTAATTCAGGTAACTTGAAGAAGGATGCCGACTATCTGGCCGATATGTATGCTGCGGCCGCCAAAGCTCCTCTGTCGAAGGTAAAGGCTGCTTCAGAAGCACTTGCGGCTGACTATCCTCTGACCATGGCAATGAATTACGGATCATACTCGGATGCTATCGGTAAGATTTCATCGGTGAAAATTCCTGAAATGTTTAAGAACGTATGGGTCACCGGCTATGTTAAAACCGAAGGAAGTGCCGTTACAGCCAACTATGGTATGGTCAATTCTGACGGCAGTCCGCTTGATGTTCCGCAGGTCGATGAGATTGATGCTTCAGTGCTGAACTATGTTCCCGCCGATTTTAATTTGGTTGCTGCCGCAGGTAAACCCGCTGAGGAAGCGATTGACAGTATGATGAAGTCCTTAGCCATGATTCCGGATATTCAATCATTCCTTCCCATTGCCGAAGCTTACCTCAAGGCTGTCGACGGCACAACACTCATTGCTGCCGGAGCTGACTATCCTTCATTCTATGCCAATCCGGGATTCGATAACTGGAATGCGCTTGTGATGATTCACATGGAGCAGACCACACTTAACCTTAGCGTCGCTCAGATAATCCAGCTGGCCAACGGTGCGGGTTTAGGTGAGGTTAAAGAGGTTAAGGACGGACTTTATTCCATCAATGCCGATGGCCGGACTTTCTATGTGGGCAATGTGGACGGTTATCTGACCCTGTCGACCATCCTTCCATCCGACAACAACAGCAATCCGCTTGCCAAATATCTTATCGGTCACCAGCATGGATTGGCTCTTTCTGTTCCGAAACTTAACGAAGTCTTAAGCCCGAAATTTGCATATCCGATGCTGTTTACCTTACAGAGCGAGCCTGAAACCAGAGTGAAAATGGAATTTAAGTTTGAGGACTCGACGGATAACTTCGTCACTACCCTCCTGAAAATGGTACAGGAATAATGATAGAAACTATCACACTTTCGGATGTTTTGCCTGATGTGTTTCAAAGTAGCCGCGACGAGGGATTTATCCGTGACTCGCAGGTGTGGCTTGAGGAGGTGACATTCACCCGTCAGTCAAATTATCTTATTAAAGCAATGAGCGGCGCCGGTAAGTCGTCGCTCTGCGCTTTTATTTACGGCTCGCGAACCGATTATTCAGGCCGGATTCTGATTGACGGAGAGAATATCAAATCGTATTCACCCGTCAGGCTGGCGGAACTCCGGAAAAGTTCACTTGCATATCTGCCTCAGGAGATGAGGCTTTTTCCCGAACTGACAGCCCTTGAGAACATTCAGGTCAAAAACCGTTTGACAGGCTTCCGGTCACGTCAGGAGATAATCGGGATGCTTGATGAACTCGGTATTGCCGGCAAGGCCGACGTAGCTGCGGGAAGGCTCTCGGTAGGACAGCAGCAGCGTGTGGCGATAGTAAGGACATTATGTCAGCCCTTCGGATTCGTGATAATTGATGAGCCGGTGTCGCACCTCGATGAACTGAACAACTCCGTGGTAGCTGCCATGATTCAGCGCGAGGCATCGGCACAAGGGGCTTCAATCATAGCCACATCGGTGGGAAACAACATAAAGATTGATAATTATAAAGAGTTACATCTGTGAAAGATATAGTCTGGAAACTGCTCCGGAAAAACATAAGCGCCGGACAAATGGCGGGATATGCCGTTGCAAATCTTGCCGGACTCATGATTGTGATTTCAAGTCTGCAATTTTATTTTGACATTTCGTCGGCCACATCGTCGGATGACGATAATCTCATTGCGGAGAATTATCTAATAATATCCAAGCGGGTTGACGGATTCGGCTCTCTGACCGGTGCAAGGGATGATCTTGAGTTCTCGGCTGCTGACATTGATGATCTCAAGTCGCAGTCATGGGTGAAAAGTGTCGGGGAGTTTACGAGTGCGGGCTTCAACGTATATGCCGGGGTGGATTTCGGAGGCACTTCAATGTCGACGGCTCTGTTTCTTGAATCGGTGCCTGACGATTATTTCGATGTCAGGTTGCCCGGATGGGGCTTTGACCCGGAGCGCGACAATACGGTGCCGATTATTATTTCAAAGGACTATCTGACTCTCTACAATTTCGGATTTGCCCCCTCGCGCGGGATGCCTCAGGTTAGTGAATCCATGATAGGGATGGTGCCGCTGAAACTGGCCATATCGGGTAGGGGAGCGCAACGGGTCTTTAATGGTAAGATTGTGGGATTTTCGTCACGCCTCAACACAATCGCCGTCCCTGAAGAATTCATGGAGTGGGCCAACGGTCACTTCTCGGAGCAATCGCCCGGCAATCCGTCAAGGCTGATAGTGCGTGTGGATGAAACGGATAATCCCGAAGCGGAGAAATATCTGGCTTCAAAGGGTTACGAGATAGGAGGCGACAAAGCCGGTTCGGGCCGTGCGGCTTATATCATGAAGGTTGTGACCGGAGTGGTGGTGGCCATCGGCGGAATCATCACCCTGCTCTCGCTTGTGATTCTCATGCTTAGCATTTCGCTTCTCATTCAGAAAAACCGCGACAAAATTTCTACGCTGATTCTGTTGGGATATTCTCCACGGAGTGTGGCAAGATACTATGTCAAGCTGGTAGCGGCTTTGAACGGATTGGTGTTGACTGTAACTGTTCTGGCCATGTTGGTGGCAAGACATTTCTGGATGAAACCTGTCATGACGATAGGCATACCTGACGGGTCGGTGATGATGTCAATTCTGTGTGGATTCTGCCTGATGGCGGTGGTGACGGCAATAAATATCCTTTACATTCGCCGCTCCGTCAGCAGGCTCTGAATGTCAGACGTTCGCAATCAGATAAACGGTATATGCAACATAACAGGCCGTCATCAAGGCTCCCTCAAGGCGGGTGAAGGTCATCTTGCGGATCAGTTTTCCGAAGATCCAGAAAAGCAACGACGCGCCGGTGAGAACAAGCAGGTCAACGTTAGTGATTCCGCCCAAAGGAAGTGGAGAAATCACGGCTGCGGATCCGAGGACAAAAAACACGTTAAACACGCAGCTTCCCACCACGTTGCCCACCGCAATACCAGTTTCCTTCTTGACGGCAGCGACGATAGATGTGGCGAGTTCAGGCAGTGATGTGCCGATCGAAACAATGGTAAGACCAATTACCGCATCTGAAACATTCATGGCCCGGGCTATTGCCGACGCACCGTCGACAAACAGATTGCCGCCCCAAATTAGCGCTCCCAGTCCGCCTATGATACAGATAATTGAGAGCCATAGGGCCATCTCTTTTTCGGGCTTGGCGTCAGTGGGCGATGCGGTCGGATCATTCTCGATTTTGGCAATGGAGAATGTATAACGGAGAAACACTGCGAAAAACAGCAGCAGAATCAATCCTCCGGAGCGGCTGATGATGTTTTCAGCGGCCCCGTCGAGAATGACACCGTTGGCAAGCACAAGCAGTGCGAGTGACGACAGAATCACGAGCGGTATGTCGTTTGTCAGGCTGCCGCGCCCAATCACAATGGGTCGGATAACGGAGGTGACGCCTATGATCATGAGGATATTGAAGATGTTGCTGCCCACCACGTTACCTATTGCTATTCCGGCATTGTGCTGATATGCCGACACGCATGAAATCACAAGTTCCGGCGCTGAAGTGCCGAAAGCAACGATGGTCAGACCTACTACAAGGGGTGAAATTCCGCTCCGACGGGCTACGGATGAAGCGCCGTCGGTCAGATAGTTGGCACCTCCGAGTATCAGTGCGAGGCCGCCTATGAGCATTATTATATTCAGTATCATAGTGCAAAATTAACAAAAAAACGTTGAAACCGTCAATAAGTTTATGCTGAAATTTACAATCAGTTAGTCATATCAGTATGTGTGATGGTGACAAAACGGCCTCACCTCACGGTGAGACCGTTTCATTGTCTTAGCAATAAGACTCTACAAACCTAACATAAAAACACATTTACTATTATGCAATTTTTTCATCGCTAAGAATACTAACAATCTATACTAACCCTAAAACTAATTGTTCAAATTTCAAAGGAGAAATCGGCTCAAATAGAGTTGCGGTGAACTTCTCCTGATGCAAAATTAATGCGAATAATCGGCTATGTCAATAGGGTAAAAACCGGATATGAAGAATATTAATAGTTATATTGGGTCTTATATCTGATAATCAGAATAATATCCGTTCGAAGTACCATGAAAAATATAAACTATATTTAGATTTTCCGTGGTTATTCGCTTCTCTCAGCCGTTTCAGAAATGGATGGAATACTCATGATTTCGGTCTCGAACCGGTCACGGTCCACGGCGCGGTTGCGGAGCTTGTTGCGGTAGGCATAGATGGTGTGGATGCTGTAATTGAGAAGTTGGGCAATCCGGTTGCTTTCATGGATGCCGAGTCGCATGAAAGCAAGGATGCGGAGGTCAGTGTTGAGGCGCTCCCCATCTTTAAGCACAATCTGTTCGGAAGGCAGAAGCAGAGCATTGACTCCTTCCACAAATCCGGGATAGATGTGGAGGAAAGCGTCGTCAAACACCTTGTAGAATTCGCCCGACTGCTCTTCGATGAATTTGCCCGACTTGGTGAGTTTGAAGAGGTCGTCGGCCTTTCCGGCGGCAAGTTTACGGTTAACGATTTTACTGAACTGGTTAAGTTTGTCGATATAAACCGAACATAAGTTGAGAAACTCACTGATGTAGACATCCTTGACGCGGTTTGCATCCTCGAGTTTCTCAGTCAGGGAGTTCATGATGCGGATTTTGGAGTAAAGCTGACGCATTGTGAATGCAAGGAGAAGCAGTAGCACACCGAGAAGAACAATGACTCCGTAGGTAATAATCCTTGAATTGGCAAGCTGCTTGCGGTGGGCTTTCTCGATAAGCGGAATTACTTTGGCCGACTGAATCATACGGAGCGGCGCATGACACTCAACAGCGTTTGACAGAGCTACAGCGAGATAATTATGTGCGCGTTCAATTTCGTCGTAGTCCGACAGGATTCCGCCGAGTTCCTGAAGAGAAGCCACCTCGCGTGTGGCCGACTTTATGTCGGCAATGGCTGATCGGGTGAGAAATAAAATCCTGTTACCCTCCTGATGTCGCGCTTCAGCCACATCCGATAGGATATGACAGGCTCTGGCGTAGATATTGTTCTGCTCGTCAATGGATTCGAGCAGATGGCGCAAAACAGCATCGGCTTTGGCATACTCTCCGCCGGCATAATAATATTCGCCGAGGTTGAGTTTATATTTGACCGAGTTATGGTCAAGAACCGGAATCAGTTTTTCCTGATACTTATGTGAAAGCGACATATACTTCTCATAGTCATCATCATCCGACTGGTGAAACAGGGCGATATAATTAAACATCTGGCGGCCTGAATCAAAGTAAAATTCAAGCATTGAGCGGCTCATTGCCGTAGTGTCAACCGAATTGAATGCGGCAATAGCATTTTCCGAATATCCGTTCAGTGGCAGATAAGTGGCCCGGCGAAGGAGAAATTTGACGGCCATAGTGTCATTGCGGGCCGCAAGTGCCTCTTTGTAGCCTTTGAGATACGTGTTGAGGGCCGACGCCGTTTCAAAAGAGCTGAATTTGTCGCCGAGCATCAGGATGTTGTTGAGTCTGGCCTCGGCCGACAGGGTAGTGTCGGCAGCAACAGCCATCAGCGAGTCGGTTTCATGTTCGCGGCTGATGAGATAGCGGTCACGCAGAGCAAGCTCCCGGTCAAGGCGTGACAGTTCGCTTCTGACATCGTTACGGTCAATAGTGTTTGAGTTTCCGGCCCCTTGCGCGGATAGAGGGATGGAAATAAGTATGGTGAAAATAAACAGGAAGTACGGTTTCATGGCAGGGAAACAAAATTTCTACATACAAAGATAGTCAACTAAACGCTAAAATCATTCATAATTAAAAAACTTTTTTGTAATTTTGCACCCAAATTTTACAATTACGAGCTTCATTATGAAACAAAAGATTTATCAGGGCCTGACCTTTGAGCCATATATTGAAAATGAGACAATCATTTCACGTGTGGCCGAGATCGGCAAGGAAATATCAAAGCGATACGAGGGACGGTTGCCTCTGATTGTGTGTGTGCTTAACGGAGCCTTTCCATTTGCCGCCGATTTGTTCAGAAGCCTTGACATTGACGCCGAGATAACGTTTATCCGCCTCAAGAGCTATGAGGGAACATCATCAACCGGAGTGGTCAAGGAGGTTCTCGGACTCGGTGAGGACATCAAGGGACGTGACGTGATTCTTGTGGAGGACATCATCGATACGGGTCATACGATAGCGAAACTTATCGACGACATCAAGACAAAGGAGCCGGCATCAGTTGCCGTAGCCACTCTGCTTTTCAAGCCTGAAGCTCTGGTGCATGACGTGAAGCCAGACTATGTCGGATTTTCAATACCAAAAAAATTCATTATCGGCTACGGTCTTGACATTGACGGTCTTGCCCGTAATCTGCCCGATATTTATGCCGTGAAAGAAGAATCAAAGTAAAAATCATCAGTAAATAAATGTTCAATCTCGTTATATTCGGCGCTCCCGGAAGCGGAAAGGGAACGCAAAGCGACAAGCTGATTTCGCGTTACGGACTGACACATATCTCCACCGGTGAAATCCTTCGTCGCAATATAGCCGAAGGCACTCCGCTTGGTAAAATTGCCGACAGCTACATTTCCAAGGGTCAGCTGATTCCGGATGATCTTGTGACAGAGCTGCTCGCCGACGAAATAGACCGCAACAAGGATTCGGAAGGCTTCATATTCGACGGCTTTCCACGCACTATCCCTCAGGCTGTGGCGCTCGACAAGATTCTTGAGGAGAGAGGAGAGTCGGTTCACTCTGTAATCGGCCTTGAAGTGCCTGATGAAGAACTGATAGAGCGTCTGCTCAACCGCGGTAAGGAATCGGGTCGCTCCGACGACAACCTTGAGACAATCAACAATCGTCTTGAAGTGTATCATTCATCCACTTCTCCGCTCAAGGATTTCTATATTCAGGCCGGCAAGTATGCCCCGATTCATGGTTCGGGCAACATTGAAAAGATTGCCGATGACATTGTAAAGGCCATTGATGAACGAGAAAAGAGATTAAAAGCTGAATAAGGAGTAACTAACTCCGACACTTATACCCGGCTCAATGCCGTGCCGGGTCACGCAGGCGCCCGCACCGACGGATATGTTCCATCGTTTCGGGCGTCTGGTGATTACGGTGGTCTGTGGATAGACAGTGATGGAATCAAGTTTGGCTTCATAGCCGCTGACAACCGCCTCATAAAGCGGCGATACATAACGGTAGGAGGTCATGGGAATCATGACGGTGACAGTGTCATGCACCGTATCGGTGGCTGACGAGAGGACGGGGAGACGTCGGGCAACCGGGCGCAGATTCACACTGTCGGTAATGGAGGGGCGCACTATCGTAAGTGTATCGGTCAGAAATACGGTGTCGGCAGTCAATCCTTCAGCCTGACCGGAGTGACCTGACCGGAATTTGTGACACTGCCCGGTGACAAGACCGGTCAGAAAGCAGATTAGCGGAACGAAAACTTTTTTCATGGTGACGGGTGAGTTTACGCTTGCAAAGTTAAAGCGCAAACCCACCCGTCACCGTGCGATAATACTTTCAGAATCCGTTTTTCTTTATGAAATCGGCAAAAACCTTTGAGAAATACTCATTATCAGACTGCTTGTAGCGCACATCCGTGAATACCTGAGCAAGCGTTTCCTTGCCGTTTTCAGCGATAAACTTTGCCGAATCTGGGAGCATCTCTTTGGGTGCATAGATACGTTCGATGTCAGCTGGAGTGTAGTCGGTATAGCGCTCACGGTGCATGATGCCTTCCACGGGCAGACGGTCAGACTTGGCTGACTCGCCGGAAGGAACGCCCACAGTCACCGTACACACCGGGACCACTCGCTCGGGCAGATTCAGAACCCGGGCTATGTCAGGAGCATTGTAGGTCACAGTGCCGAGATAACAGGTGCCGAGACCGTTCATTTCTGCTATGGTGACAAACTGCTGGGCGAATATCGTAGTGTCAATCACGCCCCACATGAACGCCTGAAAATTGTTGTAGCCCGGAGTGGCGTTACGCAGACGGCACCACTTCTCAAAGCGGTTGAAGTCAACGCAGAATGTAAGCACTGCCTGAGCCGACATGACCGACGGCTGACCGAAATGAGCCGGCGCAAGCGCCTCGCGGAGCTTAGCGTCGCGGGTTACTACCACGCTGTAAAGCTGCATGTTACCCGTGTTGGGAGCATGGCTTGCCGCCTCAATCATAGCGGTGAGCAGCTCATCAGACAGTTCTTTATCAGAATCGTAGGAGCGGACCGTCCGCCGCTCGGTAAAATATGAGTCTATTGCCATAATATTAATATATGAAGCGTGAGAAAATCTACTTTGCAAAGTTATCAACAATTTCGGAAAATAGCAATGTCAATATTTGGAAACACCAACTGAAATCACCAATTTTGCACTACAAAAATCTTTTCTTCATCACAATGACAAGCTATACTTACGACGAGGCTTTCGATGCCTCGAAAGAATATTTTGAAGGTGACGAACTTGCGGCTCGTGTCTGGGTCAGCAAATATGCCCTGAAAGACTCCTTCGGCAATATCTACGAGAAAACTCCGGCGGATATGCACCGTCGCATAGCATCGGAACTCGCCCGTATCGAGCGAAACTATCCTAATCCGATGAGTGAGGATGAAATCTTTGAGCTTCTTGACAAGTTCAACTATATAGTTCCGCAGGGTAGTCCGATGGCCGGAATCGGAAACAATTTTCAGGTTGGCTCGCTGTCAAACTGCTTTGTGATCGGCCTTGACGGCACCCCTGACTCCTACGGAGGCATTATCCGCATTGACGAGGAGCAGGTGCAGCTCATGAAACGTCGTGGCGGCGTGGGTCATGACCTGACTCACATCCGCCCCAAAGGTACACCCGTGAAAAACTCCGCACTCACATCCACCGGTCTTGTTCCGTTTATGGAACGATACTCCAACTCTACCCGCGAGGTGGCGCAGGACGGCCGGCGCGGTGCGCTGATGCTGACAGTTTCAATTAAGCATCCTGATTCCGAAAACTTCATAGACGCCAAACTTGAGCAGGGAAAAATCACCGGAGCCAACGTTTCGGTGAGGATTGATGACGAATTCATGAATGCCGCCGTGGAGGGTAAGGAATACTACCGTCAGTTTCCGGTGGATGCCGCCGAGCCGGAGGTTAAGGTGGCTACCGATGCCCGCGCGCTATGGAACAAGATAGTGTTCAACGCATGGAAATCAGCAGAACCGGGTGTGCTTTTCTGG
>CAZKNK010000008.1:0-44047 GCA_964554195.1 uncultured Staphylococcus sp. | reverse complement strand
GCGGACGCGGCGATGCCGACGTCCCTACTATTTTCAATTAAATTATCAGAGGGACGGGAGGGTCAAGACAATCTTGTTTTTTAGAAGTCTATGCTGAGTCGGACGTTGATTTGGCGGCGGGTGAGATAGTTGGGGACAGCATACTGAATGTCGTTCACGTCGGTGACCCAGTAGTAGGAGCTAACATTGGAAATGTCGAGCAAATTGAAAACGTCAAGTCCGAGCCACACGCTTTTCAGGTGTCTGATCCATCCGCTGCGTGATTCACCCTGCTTGAGCGGCGAAAGAAGAGCGTAGGAAAGACCCACGTCAACACGTTTGTAAGGGGGAGTACGGAAATATCCCTTGTCACGCGACGAGCGCGGGGCGGTGGTGGGGAGTCCGTCGGTAAAGATGCCGCGTAGTGAAAATTTCAGTTTGGGGAATTTCGGAAAATAGTCCGTGAAAAAGAGACCGAGGCTATAGCGCCGGTCGGTTGGACGAGGCACCTTGACACCGTTGAGATTCTCGCTCGTTTTCATAAGCGAGAAACTGAGCCATGAATCAGAACCCGGCACAAACTGGCCGAAAAGCTTCATGTCAATTCCAGCCGTGAAGCCGTTTGACTGATTCAGACCGGTGTAGACAATCTTAAGATTGTCAATCTCGTATGGCACAAGGTTTGACAATGCCTTGTAATAAACCTCGGCCGAAAGCTTGAACGGACGATTGAGTGCGCGGAATGTGTAGTCAGCACCTCCAATGAGGTGGAAGCTACGCTGTGACTTGATGTCATGATTAAGTTGAATGGTGATGTTGCCATCAGCATCCTCCACGGGCTGTCTGAATTCCTTGTAGAACGGTGACTGATAATAAAGGCCTGTGGCAAAGCGGAATGCCCAGTTATGGAATTGCTCCGGAACGAAACCCACATTGATGCGCGGACTGACCAGAAACTCCTTGTTGAATGACCAGTAACTGAACCGTAGGCCGCCGTTGACGGTCAGGTATCCCTGCGCCGTGGAAATCTTCCAGGCGTCCTGAGCAAAGCCGGATACTCGTGATGAAGAAATGTCGTGACGGGAGTCAAGATTATAGATCACCTTGACAGCCTCGCCGGTCGACGGGAGCGAATATCCTGCCGAATCACGCAGTTCCCATTCACGGCTGCGGTCAAGAATCTTGTCATGACGGAAGTCAACGCCGTAGGAGAGCGTGTGGTTGCGGTTCAGGGCCGTCGAACCGCGCAGAGCAAGTGCCATAACCGATGCCTTGAGACGGTTGCGGGCATGCTCGTGATAGCGGCCTACGCCAAGCTCCCCTCCTACATCAGATGTGCCGGCCTGATCGAGCCAGTATTCTCCGGAAATATCGTAGGCCACAAGCTCGTTGGTAAGATAGCCTGATGCGAGCAGTTGCAGCTCGGTTGAACGGGAGTGGCGGTAGTCAAGCGATAGAGCGCCGAAAAATGTCTCGAATCGATCCTTCTCATGGCCGTCAAAGTATACAGTAAACTGCTTTGCGTCCATCGACGTGCCGAAAGTGGTGGTACGGTTGACCGGTGTGAAGCGATAATCGTTAATTGCAATGTTTCCCAGAAACGACACATTCAGTTTCTTTGAAATTCTGAATGAAAGCGAGGTCTGATAGTCAAAAAACGATGGGTCATACTCTCCTTTGGTGTCCATTGACGAGAGGAGCGACGAGTTACGCTTGTAGCGCAGACCGTGGAGTTGAGAGAATCGGCCTGAATTCTGACCTATAGCCAGACTGCCGCCCATCAGACTCAGAGCAACCGAACCCTCGAAAGCCTCAGGCTGACGATACGTGATGTCAAGCACACTTGACATCTTGTCGCCATACTGCGCCGTGAAGCCGCCGGTGGAGAATCCGATCGCCCCCACAAGGTCAGGATTGATGATGGACAGGCCCTCCTGCTGTCCGGAACTGATGAGCTGCGGACGATAGACCTCTATTCCGTTGATATAAACACTGTTTTCGTCATACGAACCGCCGCGGACGGAATATTGCGACGACATCTCATTGCTCGACGAAACGCCGGCCATTGTGGTCAGCAGCGACTCCACCGATCCGCCTGACACATCGGGCGATAATTTGAGCTGTTCCTTGTCAACGGTGGCAATAGAGCCGGTCTGCTTTTTCAACTCCACGATTTCCACCTCATTAAGCATCTCTGTGTTAAGCTGGAGACGCATGTTGAGGGTGACATCGGGCGATGGGTCAATAAGAGTAGATTTCGCGTCACGATAGCCGATACATGAGAAATGAACCGTAATGGTATCGGCCACAGGACATGTCAGCGAATAGTCACCGTCAAGGCCGGAGGTGGTGCCTATTGCCGTACCGCCGATACGGACGGTGACAAATTCCACCGGCTGATTGTCGGCATCGGTAATTTTACCGTGAATCTTGATTCCTGCGGCAGCAAGCGCCTGCACGCACGAAATCAGCAGTATGATAAGGGAAATGAAAAATCTCATCTGAATTTCCTGAAGTTATACAACTAATATAACGTCAGAAACTTCAAATAATTATATATCCCCCTGTTCAGCTCATGCGGAATGTGTCGAAACTCATGGTCAGAGCATCGAATGTAAGCAGTCGACCTGTCAGAAGATCGCCTGTGCGGACAAGAATCTTGATAACCTCAGTGGCCTGGATAGTTCCCGTTATTCCCACCACGGTGTTGAGGATACCGGTGAGCGAACATGGCATTTCCTCAACCGGGGCCGACGTGTCAAACCAGTCGCGGTAGGCCGGTGTACCGGGCGTATGGGTGAATACATGGCCCGAGAATCGCTCGACGGCTCCGTAGACATACGATTTGCCAAGATTCACACAAGTGTCGCTGATGAGCAGCCGGGTGGCGAGATTGTCACAGCAGTCCACCGTCACATCCGCTCCGCCTATCAGCCGTGCGGCATTATCAGGCGTAAGATATTCCGCAAGGGTCGTGACCTCGATTTCCGGATTGACAGCCAGCATCTTTTCGCGGGCCGATTCAACCTTGAGCCTGTCAAGATCAGCCGTGGTGTGGATGATCTGGCGCTGGAGGTTGCTCATGCTCACCGTGTCCGGATCCACAATAGTGATGTGACCTACACCCGCAGCGGCAAGATACAGAGCGACCGGCGAGCCGAGTCCACCCGCCCCTATTATGACCACCCGTCCATCCATTATGGCACGTTGACCCGGAAGATCAATTTCACACAGGGCCGTGTGGCCTCGGTAACGGATATTCTGCAATCGAGAAAAGTCTGATTTCATTTACTGAATACGATTAGAACGTCATTCCAGCTTCGGCCACAAGTTCCTTGTCCTCCTCCACCCCGGAGCCGAGTGTGGTGAGCATATCGCCCATTATTGCTCCTGTGATACCTATCCGCATGGCCCGCAACTGAAGTTCGCGGCTCATCTGTGCGCGACCTCCCGCAAAGCGAAGTACAGCCCGAGGGCATACGAGCCGGAACACTGCCACGGCGGTGAGAATCTCATCGTCGGTGAGTGGTGCCGCATCCTGAAGCGGAGTTCCCGGAATGGGAATGAGAATGTTGATCGGAATGGAAACCGGATTGACATCGCGCAACGCAAGTGCAAACTCAATCCGTTGCCGCTCACTCTCGCCCATCCCTATTATACCACCGCAACATATCTCAAGGCCGGCCTCTCTCGCGGCTTCTATGGCACGCAACTTTTCTGCCTGACTATGGGTGGAACAGAGCTGCGGGAAGTAAGACGGCGCCGTCTCAAGATTGCAGTGATAGCGCTTCACTCCGGCATCACGCAACTGACGCATCTCATCCTTGTCAAGCAGACCCATCGAGGCGCATAGGTAAAGACCTCCCTCGGCTGCAATCTCCGAGTAGTAGCTGCAAGCCGTGCGGAGTGCCTCGCCGCGGAGAGCGCGCCCGCTTGTGACAAATGAGAATCGGCGTATGCCAAGACGGCGGTTAAGCCGCGCCATTGACAGGCAGGTGTCATGATCGACAAGCGGATAGGTGTCGATCCGTGTTGGATAATGTGCCGACTGTGCGCACCAATGACAGTTCTCCGGACAGCGCCCCGAGCGAGCATTGATAATGGAGCATGAGTCAAACCGGTTCGACTGAAAGCGGCGGTTTATCGCCTCGGCTGCTTCATAGAGTTCCTCACGTGCGTCATTGTCAAGATCGGCAAGACTCATGGCCTCATCTGATGAAATCTGTCCGCCGGACAGAATCCGGTCACGCAGGTCAGTGATATATGACATATAGTTATTCTTTTACACCGTAAGCCAGATCACCGGCATCACCGAGTCCGGGAACAATATATGAATGAGCGTTGATTTCCTCATCTATCGCACCGACCCAGACGGTGGTTTTTTCGGCGGGGAATGTTGCCTTGATGTAATCTATAGCCTTGCGTGAAGCAATGACCGATGCAACATGTATGTGGGCAGGCTCCCCTTTGGTCAGCAGAGCGCGGTAACTGAGTTCCATCGAAGACCCGGTGGCAAGCATCGGGTCAGCGATGACAAGCGTTTTGCCGTCGAGCTTCGGCGATGCGATATACTCTATGAACACATCGAAGTTCTCCTTCTCACGATATTTTCTGTAAGCTGACACAAAAGCGTTCTGAGCATGATCGAAGTATGACAGAAAGCCCTGATGGAAAGGAATTCCGGCACGGAATATAGTGGCAAGTACCACCTCCTCGTCTATAACCTGACAGGCGGCCTCAGCAAGCGGAGTGGTAACGCTTACCGTCTTGTAGCGGATAGTCTTTGATATTTCGTATGCCATTATCTCGCCAATCCGCTCAAGATTGCGGCGGAATCGGAGCATGTCATGCTGGATGTTGACATCACGCAGTTCGCTCATATATTGGCTGACGAGCGAAGGAGTATCGGCAAAATTGATAATTTCCATAATAACTGAATGTGTTTTTTATTTTTTCAACAAATCAGAGTGAAGTCTGTTCATGCCCTTTCAGGAACACTCTTGAAATGAGTGGAGTGGAGTAGGCATAAGGGAAGAAGTCAAGCGACGGAATGGGATCCGTGATGAAGAATGAAGCGAGTTTGCCGGGAGCTATCGAGCCGATTCGGTCTGACACATCCATAGCGTAGGCACCGTTTAGAGTCACGGCATTTAATGCCTCGACCGGCGTGAGTTTCATTTTGATGCAACCGAGCGACATCACCATCTTCATATTGCCCGAGGGTGAAGAGCCGGGGTTATAGTCGCTTGCAAGAGCAATGCCGAGTCCGGCGTTAATGGCCTGACGTGCGGGTGCGTATGGCATGCCGAGGAAGAATGATGCACCCGGGAGCATGACCGGCATACAGTCAGTGCCGTAAAGGGCCTCTATTTCCTGCGCTCCGATGCGCTCGAGATGGTCAACGGAGAGGGCATTATGTGCCACCCCAACCTGCACTCCGCCTGAGCGGGCCAGCTCATTGGCATGGATTTTTGGACGCATTCCGAATCGGGCGGCGGCTTCGAGAATCCGCTCAGTGTCATGTACGGTAAAGAAGCCCTGATCGCAGAACACGTCGACAAAATCAGCCAGACCTTCGGCGGCTACAGCAGGAATCATGTCGGTGATGACACGGTCAACATACTCATCCTGCCTGTCAATGTAATCACGGTGTACGGCATGTGCGCCGAGAAAAGTGGCCTTGACCACCATCGGCACCGCCTCGGCTATCCGGCGTATGACACGGAGCATCTTAACCTCATCGGCTGTTGTGAGACCGTAACCGCTTTTTATCTCCACGGCACCGGTACCCATAGCCATGATTTCATTCACGCGCTTCATGGCCGAGTGGAAGAGATCATCCTCAGATGTGAGATGAAGCAGGTCGGCTGAATTAAGGATTCCACCACCGCGAGCAGCTATTTCCTCGTAGGAGAGTCCGTTAATTTTATCCACAAATTCCCCCTCACGGCTGCCGGCATAAACTATATGGGTGTGAGAGTCGCAAAACGACGGGAAAAGCATTCCGCCGGCCGCATCGACCACCTCCTCGCCGTCAATCGGGTCAGGAACAGGCGCATCATCAGCGGACCCGAATGAGTGAATGAGTTCACCCTCTGTCCGCAGCCATGCGTTTTCAACCACAGCGATTTGCTGCATCTCGGTTCCTTCAAATCGCCTCTTACGGGGTGAAGTGATGCCGACAATAGCGGCTATATTCTTAATCAGCATATTCGGATAATTTAACGGTCTGCACAAATTTCACCGCGTCGGCAATAAGCGGATACATCACACGATCATTCTCCACAAACGGAACCCTCTGCCTAAACTCCGAGTGAAATTCCTCAAGAGCGGGTGAAGTGTGGAGCGGACGGCGGAATTCGAGGGCCTGAGCGGCATTGAGAAGCTCAATGGCAAGGACTCGCTCCGTGTTGTCAACGATTCGGGCCAGACGGAGTGCCGAATTGGACCCCATCGACACGTGATCCTCCTGACCCTGCGATGACGGAATGGAATCGCAACTTGTAGGCCAGCATAGACCTTTTGACTGGTTTACAACCGACGCGGCAGTGTACTGCGGAATCATGAATCCGCTGTTCACCCCCGGATTGGCCACAAGAAACGAAGGGAGGTCACGCTGCCCGGATATGAGTTTATATATACGTCGCTCGGAGATGTTGCCGAGTTCCGACATGGCAATGCATAGGAAATCCATCGGCAGGGCAATCGGTTCGCCGTGGAAGTTTCCGGCCGAAACTATGATGTCCTCATCGGGAAAAACGGTGGGATTGTCGGTAGGTGCGTTTATTTCATCCTCTATCACGGCTGAAACATAACGCAACGTGTCCTTTGCCGCACCATGAACCTGCGGCATACAGCGGAATGAATACGGGTCCTGAACATGCTTCTTGGGCCGGTTGATAAGCTGACTGCCATTGAGCCAATGACGGACTGCACGGGCCGTCTCAATCTGCCCGCGATGGTGACGGACGAGATTCACCTCATCGCCAAACGGCTCTATGCGACCGTCGAAGGAGTCGAGTGAGAGAGCGCCGATCTTGTCGGCAAGCACACTGAGCCGACGTGCCTTCAAAAGCGACCAAGTGGCATACGCCGACATGAACTGGGTTCCGTTGAGCAGGGCGAGCCCCTCCTTGCTCATCAGTTCCACCGGCTTTAGGCCGAGCCTGTCAAGCACCTCAACCGAAGGGTGAATCCCACCCTCAAACTCCACTTCACCTAATCCGAGAAGCGGAAGGCTCAGATGAGCGAGCGGGGCGAGGTCACCCGATGCACCGAGCGAACCCTGACGGTAAACCACCGGAATGGCACCGGCATTGAACAGGTCAATCAGCCGCTCCACTGTGGCGAGCTGCACACCGGAGTTACCATAAGAGAGTGACTGGATTTTAAGCAGCAGCATCAGACGCACCACTTCGGATGGAACGCGCTCACCTGTGCCGCAGGCGTGTGACATGACGAGATTTTTCTGAAGCTGCGAGAGCTGGTCATGACCTATGGAAATGTTGCAGAGCGAACCGAATCCGGTGGTAATGCCATAGATCGGCTCGGTCTGTGACTCCATTTTGTCATCAAGATAGCGACGGCAACGCTCTATAAGGCGGCGTGATTCGTCACTTAAGTCGAGAGTCATTCTCTCGGAAATTATCTGCCCGACACGTCCGATAGTCAGCCGTTCGGGCGAAATATGGTGAACCATAGCAGTATTACTGATTTAAAGCATTTTCAATTACGGAATTATCGGCAAAGTGGGGAAGGGTGACCTTCAGGCCGGGAGTGCGCTCCATCTCGCGCCTGATTGCGCTGACAGCTCCCGGATTACGCGCCCAGCTGCGACGGGCAATGCCATTGTTGACATCCCAGAGAAGCATTTCGCGGATGTTTCGGGCCGACTCGTCGGAGCCGTCTATGACCATGCCGAAACCGCCGTTGATCACCTCGCCCCAACCTACTCCGCCGCCATTATGGATTGAAACCCACGTTGCGCCGCGGAATGAGTCGCCAATTACGTTATGGACCGCCATGTCGGCGGTAAACTGCGAGCCGTCATAGATGTTGGAGGTCTCTCGATATGGCGAGTCGGTGCCTGACACATCGTGATGGTCACGACCGAGAACCACCGGCGCCGAAATCTCGCCGCGGGCTATGGCGTCGTTGAAAGCAAGAGCTATCTTGGTGCGCCCCTCGGCATCGGCATAGAGAATACGAGCCTGTGAACCCACCACAAGATTGTTGCGTCCTGCCTCTTTGATCCAATGAATATTGTCGGCAAGCTGTCCCTTTATCTCATCGGGGGCTTCGGCCATTATTTCCTCAAGAACGCGGGCCGCTATGCGGTCAGTGGCCGCAAGGTCAGCCGGATCACCGGAAGTGCATACCCAACGGAACGGACCGAATCCGTAGTCAAAGAATTTGGGCCCCATGATGTCCTGCACGTATGATGGATAGCGGAACGACCCGTCAGCTTTCATCACATCCGCTCCGGCGCGCGAACTTTCGAGAAGGAAGGCATTACCATAGTCAAAGAAATACATTCCGCGGTCGGCAAGCCGGTTGATTGCAGCAACCTGACGGCGCAACGATTCGCGCACACGCTCCCGGAAGCCTTCGGGATCCTCCACCATCATCCGCTTTGATTCGTCGAGCGAGAGTCCGACGGGATAGTAGCCCCCGGCCCAGGGATTGTGTAGCGAGGTCTGGTCGGAGCCAAGTGTGACTTCGATTCCTTCGTCGGCAAGCCGTTCCCAAAGGTCAACTACATTACCCTGATATGCAAGCGAGACGGCTTCCTTATCGGTCATGGCCTTGCGGGTCCGTTCTACGAGTTCATCAAGCGACGTGTGGACCTCATCAACCCAACCCTGACGATAACGCTTTTCTACGGCAAGCGGATTAATCTCCGCAATTATGCTGACCACTCCGGAAATCACTCCGGCTTTGGGCTGCGCTCCGGACATGCCGCCCAGTCCGGCCGACACAAACAACATGCCGCCAATGCCATCCTGTCCAGTTTTCATCCGGGAGCGGGCGGCATTAAGGACCGTGATTGTGGTGCCGTGCACTATGCCCTGCGGCCCGATATACATATATGAGCCGGCGGTCATCTGACCATACTGTGACACTCCGAGTGCATTGAAGCGCTCCCAGTCATCAGGCTTGGAGTAGTTGGGAATCACCATCCCGTTTGTCACTACCACTCGGGGTGCGTTTTTGTGTGACGGGAAGAGGCCGAGCGGATGACCGGAGTACATGACAAGGGTCTGCTCATCGGTCATCTCACTCAGATATTTCATTGTCAGCAGATACTGCGCCCAGTTCTGAAACACAGCACCGTTACCTCCGTAGGTGATGAGTTCGTGAGGATGCTGGGCCACGGCCTTGTCGAGGTTATTCTGAATCATCATCATGATGGCTGCGGCCTGACGGCTCCGGGCAGGATACTCGTCGATGGGACGGGCATACATATCATAGGCCGGACGGAAACGATACATGTAGATTCGGCCATAGTCACGCAACTCGCGGGCAAACTCCGGGGCAAGCACGGCATGATGGCGTTCAGGGAAATATCGAAGGGCATTGTGAAGGGCAAGGCGTTCCTGATCGGGAGTCAGGATTTTTTTGCGGCGCGGTGCGTGGTTAATATCTGAATCGAACGGCTGCGGTGCGGGGAGTTCGTCGGGTATTCCGGCAGCCACAGCGCGGCGAAATTCTTCTTTGCTCATTTTCATGATTTGTATTTGGTGTTAAGAGTGAGGCATTTCACTGGTTTGCGATTGTGGTTTCCACTATCTTGACCACTTCGGCTGAAAGGAGGGCTGACCGTCGGGCAATCTCATCGGCACGAGCCTTGAGCTGCTCGGCAATCTCGCGGTTTTTAAGGCCGGCTGCATTGATAAGCACATTTAGGCGCGCACCTCCCACCGCTGCATGAGCGGCCAGAGCGCCGACACCGGCATCACTGGCTGAAGCGGGATTTCCCTCACGGGCCACGTAAGCAAGCACCTCGTAGGTTTTCAGTGATTCCTCCATAGTGGCGAGCGGCACACGTGTGGCATATTCCGTAGCGGCTTCGAGGGCCTCGGCGCGGGCTGCTTTTTCCTCGGGTGTGGTCTTGGGCATGGCAAAGACAGCCATAATGCGGTTAAACGCCTCGGTGTCCTCGTCGACAAGCTGAAGGAGCCGGCTCATCAGGGCGTGACCCTTTTCGGCCACATCTGAAAATTCCTTCCAACGGTCATCCCAACCGGCTTTGTGGGCCGACAGATTGGCAACCATAGTGCCGAGGGCCGCTGCAAGCGCACCCATGTAGGCCGACACCGAGCCGCCTCCGGGTGCGGGTGATTCGCTTGCCGTTTCCTCGGCAAAGGCCTTGCAGGTCAGATCGACAAGCCCGGAGCGTCGGGTTTCGGCCTCAAGCATTGATTCAATCACCTTTTCTTCGGCCACGAACGGCTTGAGTTCATCGAGTCCCATCGACTTGACGGCAAGCCGGATAATCTCATCTTCGGCGATGCCGGTTGACCGCTGCTGTTTGTGGAGAAAGTATTTTCCGGCGTCGGTCAAGGCGCGGCGCGGCACAAGTCCTACAATTTCCGTTCCGGTCACGCGGAGACCGCGTGCGGCTGCGGCGCGGCTCACCTCATCAAATGCTACATGTAGCGGAGTGGCATTGATGTCAGTTATATTCATCGACACCTGTGCGATGCCGTATTCATCAATAAACCAACCTATTGCCTTAGTACCTTTGAGAGTGCCGGGAATCATGATAGGATTGCCGCTGTCATCCTTAAGCGGTTTGCCTGTAAGTTTACCTCCCTCGCGGGCGGGACGCCCTTTCTCGCGCACATCAAAAGCAATGGCGTTGGCGCGACGGGTGGATGTGGTGTTGAGGTTGAAATTCACTGCAATCAGAAAATCGCGGGCGCCAACAGCCGTGGCCCCCGTGCGTGCAATGGATTCATCCATCGGACGGCGACCGAAATCCGGGCCGTCCGCTTCAGAGTTGATTCGCTCGGGCAGGCCCTCGTATTCCCCCTTGCGGCACACCGCCAGATTTTTGCGCGAGGCATCGCGGGCGGCAGCTTCGTAGCAATAGACGGGGATGTTGAGTTCATCAGAAATCCTCTGTCCGAGTTTACGTGCAAGCTCGGCGCACTCCTCAAGCGTGATGCCTGACACCGGAATCAGCGGCAGGACATCGGTGGCACCCATTCGGGGATGGGCGCCGTGATGGTGGCGCATGTCAATCAGCTCCGACGCGCGTTTCACACCACGGAAAGCAGCCTCGACCACATCGTCAGGCTCACCAACAAATGTAACCACCGTCCGGTTCGTGGCCTCGCCGGGATCCACGTCAAGCAACCGCACACCCTTGACACTCTCGATAGCGTCGGTTATCGACTTAATCACCACCGGATTACGGCCCTCACTGAAGTTAGGCACACACTCTATAATTTTCTTTTCCATTGTCAGTCTTTATAATATATCGCAAAGATAATAAAATTCCCCGACTATTCCCACCACGTTACCGTCAATCTATTCACCATATAATAAAATCGGCTATGATGAGTAGATTCACCATAGCCGATCTTTTTAGTATTGAATTGATTAGATAGGAGCTGTGCTTAGTTATACAGTGTCATAACAGGATATTCACTTGTTGTGCATGATTTTCCCGACTTGGATTTGGCAACACATTTGAAATAGTATTTCGTTCCCGGTTTTAATCCGGTTATTGTTGCATAGGCACTCTTAGCTAAAATGGAAGCCGTCTTAGATGAAGAACAACTGGGAGTTGTACCATATTTTATAGTCGCGGATGACACTCTGTCAGAAAAATAGAAATTCACAGTTATTTTATTTGTGTAGGATGTTGATGTGAAATTTATCTCATCAAAATCCTCTACATCCCCTGAATCTCCGGACTGAGAATTACCACTATTATTTTCGTGATTACTTCCGCCATTTTCACCATCTCCGTTCTCACCGTTAGCATTGCTGTCATTATAGTTATCCCAATCTGAAGGACCATTGTAGTCAACATATGAACACCCATAAGTATGGCGGTTTAACCTTATGATACCATTTGACTTATTATCAATATATCCTACATTATAAGTATATGTCTCGTAGAAACCATTCAATACATCTTTTGAGCATTCTTCTTTGAAGAATTCCAAAATCCAATCAGATTTCTCATTCCCGGGAAATTTTTGCGAGACTGAGATGGCATTCGAAACTTCTCCGGCCCTCCATGTGAATTTTTTCTTCTCAGAGCCGTGAATCCATAATCCGGTGTTGTCCGGGTTGAAAATCAACTTATCGTCGGACATAGCAATATGCCATTTACCTACAATGTCATTTGAATGTATTCCTTCATCATCGTTTCCGCAAGAAGCGAATACAAATAAGGCAATTGGAAGCAATACAGCCTTTAAACTAACTAATAAATTAAATTTATTCATATTCTGTAGCATGTGCCGCGGTCATCCCCTCGTCAGCTAATTTGTTGATTTAAAAGAAAAGCGTGGAATGACTTCTTGTTTATCTTCAAGGAGGCATCGCCAAACGCCTGACACAGAATAAACAGTCCACTCCCACGCCATACCGAATATCGATACCCCTTGTCAGGGAGTGGATATACGACAAGCATGACCGTCTTTGACTGCTCTCTCCTTCTGTGTTTGTGAAATTGGCGATTTCCTTGAAAAGGATAAAGCAAAAAACGCTTTTTAATATGTCTTTGGAATCATATCGGTTGCAACCGCCCAGATTCCTAGTCGCAAAGATAGACAAAGTTTATGAGTTGGCAACGGAAATTTTTCAAAAATCTGCTGAAATATTTGGAAAGGAGGGAATTTTATGCGTATATTTGCAAAACCGGCAGGCCAAGTGCGACTTACTTCTATTACAAATATTTGAGTTTGAAAACAGTTGCACGATTGCCTGCTTTTTTCATATCCGGTCGTAAGTAATTTTTCCGAATCAAGCTATGGACACTACTAAGGTCAACCCTATTCTTCTTCGAGTTTCACTCCGCTATAAAGGGCTGTGTATCAACACGGACCCGTCACAGGCACCGGCAGAAATGACTCCGGCGGCAGCTGTTCTGACCGAGCGACTGATCAAGTGCGGATATATCTGCGAAGAACCCCTTGCCCGCGCACTCAACAGTCTGGACTACGCTCAGACCGACCTTGTGGCCGAGACATTGGAAGATATACTTGGCCTTCGCCTCAACTGGGCGCCCCTCGTCAAAGGTTGGCTCCGTCCGACCGGCGAAACGCGGATTGACCATCTGGTGACATTGATAATGAACATCTTCCCCACGTCATATCCCGGTGTGACACTGGAGTGTGGACATTTCATACCCGAAGGGACTTTCCCGCTCGACCGCTACAACGGTTGCCCGTTTTGCGGACGGCAGTTGCGCACATCATGCACCCACTTCACCGGTCAGGGAAGCCGGCTCAAACCGCTCCGACTCATTACGGAGGATGAGATGCGCAACATCCACAAGTCATTGCTCGAAAGCTCTATCCCGCTCGACTCCACAGGACTCGACTCGGCGATGTTGCTTACAGAAGTGTTCGGTATTCCGGAAAATGCGGACATAAAGATGAAAGAAACAGTAGCCGCTATTGCCGGCATGCTTGTGGAGAAGGGTGATGTGGAGCAGCTATGCCGGTTAATGCGCACCCCAGACGACGTACTCCGCTATCTGTGGCGAATCAAGACCGGGAAACCACGCCTGATCAAGCCGGCAACACTGCTGAAACTCGCAGTCAGAAATAATCTCGGAACTTACTACTCCGATCCGGGGATAGTGAGGATTCAGGAGCGCTATCGTCTCCGGCTACACTACTCCCGACGCGAATGCAGGCTGTGGGCTAAGGTGACCAACGCCACAAAGCTATCACCCGAGCAGGCGGCTGAAAACATGAATCCGCAACGTCAGATGTGGGTTCGCTTCATCCGCGCACTGCGTCTGCCCGAGTCCGCACGACGTCCGGGCATGGAGCGGCTTCGCTCGATTCTCGACCTGTTTTACCGGAAGGATTATCAGGTTTGGCAAGGGAACGTGGACCGGGCATTGGCCCGAGTCGACACTCCGGCTGCACTCGCTCTGCTCCGGCAACGTCCGGGGGCTTTTTCGCGGCAACTGTTCTCCACCATGCTCACTCTTGGAGCGAGAGAAACCATCGAATCATTCGCAAAGATTGCCTCGAAGGTTCCGCTGCGACTGCTTTTCACACTGTCGACAAATGCCGCAACCTACTTCACTTCGACCGACGGCCGAGTTGTCCGCCCAATCACAGGCCTAAACAAGCTGATTCCGTCCAATCCCCGGCTTCAGTCGCTGACCACGGACGAAGCGATGGCCTGCGCCAATGAGGTCAGCTCGCTTGTCTACACCAAAGTGACCGAGATATTCTCATCAAATCCGGCCCCGGGGGTAAAAATCTATATCGCTCCACAACTCTATAATATTCCCATTGCCGTGAGTGATCGGACAGATTCCATTCAGGATACCGAAACAGCACTTCAGGGCATGAGATTTCCGCTCGAGGGTGACAACGTGAGATTGTTCATGCAATGGGGCAAGGGGTTACCCGCCCAGCATCTCGACATGGATCTGACGGCACGGGTGCTGTATGCCGACGGAAACACCACTGAAGTGGCCTATTACAATCTGTCGATTCCCGGTGGATGCCACAGCGGTGATATACGCGAGATTCCAAAACAGGTCGGTACGGCTGAATACATTGAACTTGACGTGAAGAAACTTGAAGCAGAGAAAGCGGAGTATGTGGTGTTTACCTGCAATGCCTATAGTTCCGGGGCGATTTCACCGAATCTCACCGTTGGCTGGATGGACTCGAAATATCCCATGAAAGTGAGCGAACAGACGGGTGTGGCCTACGATCCATCCACCGTCATCTTTCAGACCCGCATACCCGACAAGAGCTATGTCAAGGGATTGGTTTTCGGAGTACTTGACATAAAGAGTCGTGAAATCATCTGGCTTGAACTCCCCTTTACCGGACAACTCGCCATAAACCTCAATCTCGATGTCATCAGACTTCAACTCAAACGACTTGAGGCCAAGCCGAATATCGGAGAGTGTCTGGAGCGTATGGCCGAAGCGCGGAAAATGGTTATTACCTCCGCAAACGATGCCGATGAGTTTTTCATAGATCCCATAGCGGCCACTGATTATATAATGAAAGGTTAATCTCTCCCGGCCTCTTGGCCAAGCCAATTTCGGAGATATGGCGTGGGATTGATGGCGCAGGCTCTCGACAGATAATCACGGGCCTCTGCCATGTTGCCCTGTGACTCGCGGTAGAAGCCCAATTCAAGGAGTGCCTTCAGATTACGCGGGTCGGTCACGAGAATCTGCTGAAGCACCTCAGCCGCCTTGTCAAACTCCCCTTCAAGCATATATCCGTCGGCCCGAGCATGCAGAAAATCAACATTGTCAGGCATACCGGCAAGCATCTTTCCGGCATACTCCACCATTCCGGCACCATCGCGTCGGAAAGTGTAGTAGCGCAAAAGGTAAGAATTGATTGATCGCTCTGTCCACGGCTCCTCACGCGCTATCATCTTGAGGAAGTCCTCATAGACATGCACACAGGCAAGTGAAAAGCTCTCGGTCTCCACAGCCGAGAAAACCGAGTCAAACCGCTGACGATGGTCTACCGCCGCACGAAACAGGCGCAGCTGCTCGTTTGAATTACCCACCAGCCCTGCCACAGCTATGGCCCGTCCTGTTATCGCTGAATCATCGGGGCGTTCCTCAACCATGAGTTGAAGCATGGCCTGCGCCGAAGCCCATTCGCGGTAATGAATAAAGCGTCCCGCCTTGATGGAAAGTTCCTCAAATGACGGTGACGCTGCCTCCGCAACCACTGCGGCTGCGATAGCTATAAGAATCAGAGTAATATAACGTTTCATAATCAGCACCGGCGTTGATAGTTGAGAATATTTTCCACGAGATAGAGCGATTTGATGTCGCGTCGCTCAACCTCCATGTCATCATAGGCGGGGTTGTCGCTGTGGAGTATCACCATTGACTTATCGGCATGTTTTCTGACAAACTTAACCATGCGATACTCCTCAAGACCCACAACATAAATCTGCCCCCAGAAGATATTTTTCATATCGTTGATGGGACGGATAGCCACATATCCCCCGTCACATATAGTCGGAGCCATTGAGTCACCACTCACGTTGACTATTATCTGGCGATGCTTAAGGCCGGGAAGCGCAACGGTGCCAATCGGACGTTGCTCACTGAACAACGCCTCGAGATCATGGCAGCCGGCGGTTACATCTATATCATACACCGGCGTTCCCTCCGACGAAACAGCCGGTATCAGAGGATTGTCAATTATGATTTCCTCGGCCATCAAAGACTTGGAATACGGGGCCTCCTCACCGTCACGCAACCACTTCTTTGACACTCCGGCATCAATCACGATTCTGTTAATCAGACTCTCCGACACCGGAGTTTTGCCGGTCAGCACTTTCGAAAGGTTTGATGGATCAATGCCGATGAGTCGGGCAAACCGGGCCTGACTCATATTGTTAATCCGCATGATATAGTGAATCCTGTCAATAACAGTGTCGGTCCTGATTTCATCAAGAGGCACAACAGGGCGGGGACGATAAATTTCTGACATAAATTATAGTTGTTTTTCAAGGCAAATTTACAACAAATATTTCATTTCGCCAACACCTGCATGATTTTCTTGATTTTCTCCCGGATTTTTCTTACCTTTGCCTATATGACGAAACACCTTACATGGCTGCTACTGTGTCTGGCAGCGCTTCTCGCCGTGGGATGCCGCGAACAGACCGACACCACCCGTACATATCCCGACCGCTCAAAATATCCCGTCATCGGCATTGACATCAGCGCCCATAACGGCGATATTGATTTTGAGCGCGTGGCCGCCGACGGGGTTGAATTCGTGATTATCAAGGCCACAGAGGGGGCTACTTTCAAAGACAAGAAATTTGTTGACAACTACCGGCTTGCCAAGAAAGCCGGACTCAAAGTCGGTGCCTACCACTTTTTCCGCTTCGACACACCGGGCTATATGCAGGGACTGAACTTTGCCGGTTCGCTCCGCGGACGCGACATTGATCTGCCTGTTGTGATTGACATCGAGGAATGGACCAACTCAGCCGGGCAACCCACCAACATGATCATGGACCGGCTTAACGACATGATCGAGCATCTTGAAAGCCATGGTTATCGGGTGATGCTTTACACAAACAAAAACGGTTACACCCGCTTTCTCAAAGGGAAATTCCCGGGTTATCCGATATGGATATGTTCACTTGTCGACGAGCCGACCGACACCGGCTGGACAATCTGGCAAGCAACCCATAACGGACGGATTGACGGCATAGATCGCCCGGTCGACGTAAACGCCTTCCACGGCTCCCCCGCCGACTGGTCCACATGGCTCACGACGTCAACCACACCCCTGACTTCCAATCAATGAAAGCACTTACTACCGACACTGACCGGTTAGCGCAAATCATTCGTAAGTGGAAAAAAGTGGCACTTGATTATCTTTACAAAGGTAATAGGCCCGAATATGAACATATTGTCAAAACCGTGGAAACCGTCACAACAGAAATCATAGCCGGAATCAAGCCGGAATTTGATCGTGAGTATATCACACTTGTTCTCAGTGAATAAACCCGGACATTATAGCTATCAATATATTGCCATTGCCATCTTTATTTATTAATTTTGCAAAAATCTTCCATAATAATGAGTTCCTATCGCTTCGAAATCAAAAACTATCATGCCGTCAGCAAGGCGGATATTGAGATTAACGGTATAACCGTTCTTTCCGGACTCAACGGCTCAGGAAAATCAACGGTTGCCCGTTGGCTATACCTTGCCGTAAAGATTATGAATGACTTCGAACAAATGGTTGAAAAGCAGGGAGTAAATTCATTTCTTTCATTTTTATCCGACATCAGAAGGGTGGCTATTTCAATAGATGAATCTGGAGAGTTCCGAAAAATGAACGAGATTGTTGATACGGCCTTTTCCTCAGGACTCACTACTATGAGCGATACCATCGAGCTATTTGATAAAAGCAAGAACACACTGATCAAGGTTCTCGAAAACAACATTAATGGTAAAACTTTCGATCAACTGATCAAGCGGTTAAGCTTTTATTTCAACATAGACGCTCATGACATCAAGACTGAAAAGGATTTGACGGATTATGTTTTTTCTAATTTAGACACCCGCTATAAATCTATAATTGATTCCGTCAGAGAAAAGATAAACAACCGAACAGTAGAAGAATTTTCAAATAAAGTTTCATTACTTACTGATGAAGATGTTGATAACGACTCCGTAGAGATTGAATTCTTCGAGGATGGCGCATCTCTTTTGACGTCTGACTCATTTAAAATGCCGATTAATCTGCACAATGTCATTTACATCAACACGCAAAACATCGGTCAGGCTCTTGACAAGTACAGCACCGGCGAACTTTCTGAAATGCTCGTCAACAATCGCGTTGACACTATTTCAGCACCGGCTAAGGCAATATCAAAAATAATTCAGGATCTTATCGGAGGCAACGTCGAAGCTGAGAAAGGACGTAGAACACCGAGCGGCACACAAAAAACATATATCTTTATCGGCAACGACGGCTCTCGGTTTAATCTCAAGGGAGCCGCAACCGGAATTATTTCATTTTCATATATCCTGCAACTTATCAAAAACGGCTGGATTGATGAGAACACTCTCCTTATCATCGATGAACCTGAGTGTCATCTTCATCCCCAATGGATTGTGGATTATGCCCGGATACTCGTGCTTTTGCAGAAAATGCTCGGCACAAAAGTACTGATTTCTTCTCACAATCCTGATATGGTCAGTGCAATCGAATCTGTGGCAAACAAAGAAGGGATTCTCCACTTGGTCAATTTCTATCTTTCGGAACCCGACGCAGAAAATGACGGGAAATATGTCTTTACAAAACTGGGACAAAACTGTGAAAAGATTTTTGACTCATTCAACATGGCTATTGACCGCATTAACCGTTACAACGAAGAATAAAACAGGCATGGGTGTGGAGGATTTTTACACAATAATATCGCGCGGGATGCGTTACTATTGTAGTTAAATCTCACCATATCTGACTCTGAATGACCAATAAATACCAATCTCTTCACTTTTTCACTTTAACCCTGATTGCCCTTGTAGCGCTGCTGTCACCGACGGCAGCCGGAGCTTTCTCGCCTGACAAATATGCGTCCGAGTCAGTCCTTGCAACCGGCAAATGGGTAAAGATCAGAGTGCCGTCAACCGGTCTCTATGCCATACCTGTGGCTGATCTGCACCGCTGGGGATTCAATGACCCGAAAAAAGTAAGAATCCACGGCTATGGAGGCGGACGCATCAACGAACTGCTTTCGTCTGAAAACTACATCGATGATCTGCCATTGCTGCAATCGGCTGTCACCGACCGCGGAATCGTGTTCTGGGCATCAGGACCGGAGTCATGGGAATACGCATCTGACGTTTGGACCCACTCGCTCAATCCATACTCCACGGCAGGCTACTATTTCGTGACAGAATCCGACTCCCCTGCACGCGATATTGAATCGGAAAACTTCGACATCCCGACCGGAGCTGAATTTGCCACGACCTTCACCGAACATCTTTTCCACGAAACGGAAAAGGTGTCACCCTACACACTTGGCCTGACACTTTTCGGTGAGGACTTCCGCTTCACACCGACACAGGACTTCCGCTTCGCCACACCCGGCGCTGTCCCGGGCGACGGCAATGCCACAGTGCGCGTCAACTTCATGGCAGCAGCCGGTGGAGCTTCCACCCTGTCGGTCACTGCTTCAGGCAAATCTCTGACCGGACTGACGGGCCACATTTTCCCTCCCTCGTCGGAAGGCAGCATATCACTTGCGTCGGGACGCACACAGGGTCCCGGCGACAACCTTTCTGTTGGTCTACGCTTCCAATCGTCAGGCACTGTCAACATGGCATATCTTGACTACATCGAAGTGGAATATCTCCGTGAAACCACACTGAAAGGAGGACTGCTTGTGTTCTCGTCGGCTTCTCCGGCCATTCAGGTTGCCACAGCAGGAGCATCCGACGTGCGTGTGTGGGATGTCACTTCTCCGCTGACCATCAGGGCCATGCATACCACCAACACAGCATCTTCAGCAGTCAGATTTGCCACCCCATATTCCGGTCTGCGCACCTACTGCGCATGGTCACCATCGGCAGTTCTCCCCGCCCCCACCCTCGTAGGAACGGTTGAGAATCAGGATATTCATTCACGTCGCACTCCTGATATGATCATTGTAGCTACGGAGGAAAACATGATTCAGGCAGAGCGAATTGCCGACCTTCATCGCAATGGTCCCGACAACCTTGACGTGTTTGTGGTTCATCAGAGTAAAGTCTACAATGAGTTCGGTTCCGGTTGCGCTGATCCGGGTGCTATCCGTAAAATGGCCAAGATGTTTTATGATCGCTCCGCCACGGCAACTGACGGAGGTAACTTCCGCTACCTTCTGCTCATGGGACGTCCTACATTTGACAACCGACGCCTCACATCGTCAATGTCCACCACCACTTACGAAACTCTCCCGGGATGGACTACCGATGTGTCAATCAACGAAAACATAGCATATTGCAGTGATGACTATTTTGCCATGCTTGAGGATAATTCCGGCCTGCGCTGGGGCAACGAAAACCTGCTGATTGCCGTAGGCCGCATACCGTCCACGTCAAATGCCGACGCCAAAATATTCGTAGACCGACTCATAGATTATTCCACCAAGCCCGCCGGCGAATGGGCCACACGGGTGCTTATGACTGCCGACGACGGCGATGCCTCTGTGCATCTTCTTCAGTCAGAGTCAATGATGAGTGGATTCCGCACCTCTGACGGAGGCGATAACCTCAACTATAAGAAAATATATTTCGGAGCCTACACGCTCAGCAACGGAATATATGGTGACGCCGTCAGTTCCTTCCGCCGTCAGCTCGATGACGGAGTGCTGTGGTGGAACTATATAGGCCACGCATCCATCGACAATCTCACCGGTGAAGGACTCCTCACCACATCTGACCTCTATCAGCTTTATCTCCGCAAGCCCCTGATTTTCTATGGTGCCACCTGCTCGTTTGCCCGCTGGGACGGAGCAAGAATGTCGGGTGCCGAAGCACTATGTTTGCGCGAGAGTGGCGGTGCAGTAGCTGCTATTTCGGCAGTTCGTCCCGTCTACATCTCGCTAAACGGTCCGCTGTCCGACGCACTCTCCCGCCAGATATTCACACGTGACAGTGAGGGCCGGCTACCGACACTCGGTGATGCACTGCGCAAAGCTAAAAACGCGCTGAAATCCGACACCAACAAGCGTCGCTACGTGCTTCTGGGCGATCCGGCCATGCGTCTTGCCATACCTGACAACAAGGTTGAAATCACAGCTGTCAATGGACGCAATGCTACCGCCGCTGATGAACCGCCCGTAATATCCGCCCTTCAGAATGTGACTGTCAGTGGTGTCATCACCGCTCCTGACGGCTCACGGCTCACAGACTTCAACGGCACACTCTCATATACCATCTATGACGCCGAATATAGCGTCATATCCAATGAACTTGATGAATATGACCGCGAAGTGTCGTTTGAGCAGCAGGGCGAACGTGTTGCTGCCGGTCGTGCGCGTATCTCTGACGGAGCTTTTGAAATCAGCTTCACCATGCCTTCAGAAATTTCAGACAATTACCGTCCGGGGGCCATGACACTCTTTGCTGTCGATGAAAACGGCAGTCAGGCGTCTGCATGTTTCAGAAACTTCTACCTTTTCGGAACCGATGACACCGCCACAGCCGACAATCTCCCCCCAGCCATCGAGTATATGCACCTTAACCACGAATCATTTACCGATGGCGATGCGGTCAACAACACTCCCATGCTCATAGCCCGTGTCAGCGATGACACCGGCATAAATCTGTCAACGGCAGGTGTCGGACATCAGATGTCGGTCCGCATCGACGGCAAAATATCATGCAACGACGTAGCATCGTCATTCACTCCTGATGATGACGGCTCGGTTGCAGGCACCATCGCTTACCGCCTCCCCTCCCTCATGCCGGGTGAACATACCGCCGAGCTGAAGATATGGGACGTAAGCGGAAATTCAACCACATCATCGCTCATGTTCACAATCGATGAATCGCTCACCCCGTCGATATTCGACGTCTACACCGACGCCAACCCTGCCATCACCGAGGCGAATTTCTATGTGACCCACAACCGGCCCGACGAGATTCTCAACGTGACCATCGAGGTGTTTGACTTCAACGGGAAACTTGTTTGGAGCGACACATCCACCGGACGCGCCGACCTCTACTCATCGGCACCCGTGCGCTGGAATCTCACCACAACTTCCGGAGGTCGCGCTAACCGCGGCATCTATATCTATCGCGCACGAATAGCCCCGGCAAGCAATCCGGATGCTGTTTCGGCCTCCAAGAGCCGCAGACTTGCAGTGGCCGGACACTGACGCCGCCCGGCACGGTGAAGCACTCAACCGGTGCTTCGGTCACACACCGCGACGAAGAGCGCGCTTGGCAAGGAGCCGATGGCCGAAGCGGCAATAAAGGCACTTGTGTGTTTCGCAGTAACAGCGGCGTAACTGAATGAGAGCCTGTGACATGGCGGCATCGCGACACTTGATTCCCGCACCGCCGAAAAGGGTTATTATCGAATTGCTCTCAGGAGGAAGTTCAGAGAGTAACCCGAGTCCACGCTCCCACAGTTCATCGTCACCATGACGCATACCGTAGGCCATCATAAGCGGTACAACAGCATTAATCACCAACAGCGCAGCCGAGCGGCGGCCAAGCGCGCCCGGGCGCACCGGAGCAGCCGGTCCGAAGGTGAAATGTTCGGCCCAATATCCATCAGGTTCATCGAGGAAATACTTCATTGCCTCCTCAGCCGACTCCGTCCTGATCACCTGATCAAACAGGCAGTAGCCCCCGGCTACAAGTTTGGCCAGAAGTGCTATGCGCCTGTGAGGAAAATTCTGCGGACGCATGCGGGCCATTTTCCATCCGAGCGTTTGCGGTTGCTTGAGGTTGAACTTCGCCGCATAGAACCTATATTCGTCACGCAGCACTCCGGCATAGAAATCGTCAGCGGGAGCAGTGTCAAGCAATCCACTCTGACCGAAAAGCATTGCCTCCACGGCAGTTAGAGAGTCAGAGTGTTTGTGAAGAATCCGTAGCGGTACATTACGTGCAAGCCGCTCCATCGGCTCAGCGTTAACACCGAATCCGAGCGCACGGGCAACGGTGACATAACATGCCGTCTGCCAGTCGCCGGCAGTGGAGTCGAGCAGGTCACCGATACGGTCGGTTTTGGCATAAATACGCTCAAACATCAGGGCCGACAGCCAGTCGGTGATCTCAACCGGTTTTAGTTCACGCAATTCAGGACCACATGGCAAATCAGTGGCCGCCCGTCCTACAAGTTCATTATAGCTATTGTGAAATTCCGGTACACACTCCATCTTCATCTGCGGAATCACCTCACCGTTGCTGCGGGTAATCATTGTATCGTCACGACCCACCACATGAAGGATGACCGAATCATAGGCCGGATTGCCATCGTGTCCGTGCCGATGCCAATCAGATGCCCTGACATGTATTTCCACATCGCCGGCCCAAATCCGTCCGTCGATTTTCACCTTAGCATTGAAGAAATCCGGACCGGCATCCGTGTTAAGACGTCCCGGATCTATGACCGACACATTCCGTCCGTCGACCGTCACATGGTCGCCGGGCAGCAGCAACCGGTGCTGCCATACGTATTGCATCAGTCGTTCCATATCGGCGTGGCGTTCAGAATCAGGCGCGGAAAAGATTCGGATTGATAATAGTCCGCGACCTCAGAGCGAGCGGTTAAATGAAATCATCTGAATGGCAGTCTCAGCTGCTTCGGCACCCTTATTGCCGACCTTGCCTCCGGCCCGGTCAAGAGCCTGCTGCTCATCGTTGACAGTGATTACTCCGAAAATCACCGGGATGTCACACTCGGCGTTAAGATGGGTCACTCCCTGCGTCACGCTCTGACATACATAGTCAAAATGAGGAGTATCGCCACGAATCACACAGCCAAGCACCACAACGGCGTCATAGCTTCCGCTCTCAATAAGTTGCGAGGCGGCAAAAGTAAGTTCAACGGCACCGGGAACATAAAAAACATCACATTCGGCTTTACAGCCCGGCACAGCCTTGCGGTAATAATCCATTACCGAGAGAGCGCCCTCGGTGAGACGGTCAGTGATGTGGGAATTCCAGCGAGCTTGTACCACTGCAATATTAAAATCTTCCAGTGCGGGAAGCGGATCGTGGGGTGTGAAAGTTGACATTGTTATGAGGATTTATGTTGTTTCTTGTATTTATAGTAGATAGTGGAATGTGACGATTCTCACTTATTTCGGGAAAATCTTATGCCACAGGCTGAGAATATCGAGTGATCTGGTGCGTGATTCAGCCAGAATGTCGACAATACGGCGATGCTCCTCGGCTGCATTTAGTTTTGTGGCCTTATGAAGCATTGTGTTAAGCAGATGAATTGCCTTGTCACGCATTGACTCAATGTGCATCATGGCGTCGCCAAGTTCTATGGAGAGTTTTAGCTGACGCATGGTGGTGGCCGACGGTTCTATCTTTGTGAGCAGCTTGATGGCCCGCATGTAAAACTGTATTGCCTCGCGGTAGCGACCCATCCGGGACAGAGTTTCACCTTCGGTTTCAAGTGAGTCGATAAGACGTTCCGTCGCATCGGCCACGCCTGACTTCACCATTTCCAGATACGTGTTTGTGGCGGCCTGATAGCCGGCAAGGAGTTCGGCCTGACGCTCACGGTTGCGATAAACCGTAGTAGTGGCATTGAGAGCCATTATATATGGTGACCCATATCGCCCGGGATTGAGTCGGGCAAGCTTGTCGAGAATCCGCATCGACTTTTCCAGCTCACGCTCCGCCTGCTTGTATTCGTCGCGCGATGAGTGAAGGAATGCTATGTCATAGAGCAGCGAGGCCAGCACTGACAGAAACGGTTCATCCTTGCGTCGGGGATTCGCGGCAAGGAGTGAAAGAGTGGCAGCCGCACACCGCAAAGCGGCGTCGCACTGTTCGGTCTCGATATATACAGCTGTCAGGAGCTGCTTCACTGCTGCATGCACATTGAGAAGATGCGTGGATTTTTCAGTGTCTGAATCTATCATTTCATCAAGTCGCACAAGCCTTCTGACAGCCGCATCGGCATTGTCAGCCTCAATCATGGCACACACCTGGAGTCTCATCATGTCATATAGCTCCGTAAATGAATGGTCCGGAATCATGGCATAGAGTCTTTCGGGACGCAATTCGACATCCCCGGCAGCCTCGCGGCTACGGTGTGACTCGTCGATTACGGCAAATACAGGTTCAATGCTGAGCGGTTTCATCGGGAAATTTCCTGATTGGAATTAGACAGTCCGGCTACAACTCCGGCGAGCATCTCAGCCGTGTCACATGGAGCGGCCATCGCCTCACGGCTTTCACCATGATAGCACACTATTTCGCCGCGTGACGGCGTGGCAGCATAGAACAGCGAGGTATAGAAGTTGAGATTATTCCGGTAGACCGCATCCATATCATTATTGTCAAACAGAGCGGACATGATGTCGGTCGTAGCAAAAACAGCATCGGCAAGCTCAAGATTATCAAACACTTCGGGCATCACGCGGGTCACTCGTGCCACCTGTCCCGCACTGAAATATGGAACATAAAGCATCTTAGCCTTGCGGGCGCGGGCATAGCGAAGAATCTCAAGGAGCATCGGATGAACACGCTTGTCAAGAGAGAAATATGAACCCCAAACCATCAGATCTCCCGGATTGATTCTTGGCCATACGGGATTGAATCCCTCAGCCGGAGCTGCTGAATAGATGACCGGAGCATCAGCAGAATCCGATGACTGGAGTGTCACAGGCGACTGCCCTTCCGTAATGCGGTCAACGGCAGCTACGTCAATTCCTCCGGCAGTCAGCGCAGTGACAATCAGATTACCGGTCAAGTCAGCAGAGGCTTCGCCGATATATGCCACATTGCCCTGACGTGATGAAGTCAGAAGTGCAGTGTTTACGAGCAAATCACCCATTCCGAAGGCTGCTTTGCCGTCAGCGCTCACCGTGATGTCGAGCGCAAGCTCACCCATGAAAAAGACTCTGTTACTCATCTTCGTCGCGCGACTTGTGTCCAAGATACCCTCCGTGGTGACGCTTGGCATATTCGGCACGAGTGAACCCGGTCAGCCGCATCACATTCACTACCAAAATGTCACCTATCACAGTCATGACCGTGGTCGACGTGGTGGGAGTCAGTCCGAGCGGACACACTTCAGGCGCGCCACCCGTAGGGAGTGTAAGGTCCGTGATGCGTGACAGTTCGCTGTCGGGATTCCCTGTGATTACTATCATCGGAATCTGCGGATAGAGATTCTTGGTCAAAGTCACCAGTTCAAGTATTTCGCAGGTTTTGCCGGAGTTTGAAATCAGAAGCATGACATCATCAGGCTGCAACACACCGAGATCGCCGTGCTGCGCTTCTGAAGGATGGAGATTGACGGCAGGTGTGCCGGTTGATGAAAATGTGGTGGCAATGTTCATGGCAATCTGGCCGGCCTTACCCATGCCGGCTGTCACGAGCTTACCGCCGCGACGGTGAACATGGTCTATGATCAGCTCAACGGCCTTATCATAATTCTCGGTGTACGGAATATCGAGCAGGGCCTGACTCTCGGCTCTGACAATCTGCTCCATCGACGCTTTTATATCCATAATTCTGAATCTTTAACACAAAGTTAGATAATTATGGTCACACAGCCAAATCCACAACCATATTTTCGTCCCGTCTCACAAAGCCTACACACTCAATTCTGATCTCATGCAGCACACCGTTAACCATAATAAGTTAAATTAAAGATACATGAGTGCCACCGAATCAGAAGATAAAACGGGGAATCCGTCCGAGGTCAATACAGAATCTTATATGATCATGACCTGACGGGACAGAAAGTTCGGTAATTATGCGGTCAAAGACAGTTACCTGACAGGTTGTATCTGATGAAAGACCTGACGTCTGACGGAGCGAGGGAATGGTGCAACAATCGTCAAAATAATTACGAAGCACTCCATTGACCATCAGTTTTAAATCATAGCCGAGCGGCTCTATCATGGCATATTCCCGAATGCGACCTGTAAGTATGGCATATCGGATTATAAGACCCTTAAAGAGCGACCCGAGATTAATGGTTTCGGAATTAACGCTGCGCGACAATGACATAACCTTATAGAAACCCTCCTCATCAACAAACTTGACAAGAAACGGTCCGCATTTACACATCCCGGGGTATGATTCATGGCTCAGACGAATACTTCCAAGCATATAGACAAATGGAGTGATAGCTATATGGACCGATGCGTTTTTAAATTTGGAGGCTATCGTGTAAGCATTGATAATTGAATGTCGGTTCGGTTGCGCCATTATTATGACAAAACTGTTGATATTGTCAAACTTGCGGTAGTTGTTTTTAATGAAGTCAAACCCGGGTGTGCCTTTGTCAGATGAAGATATACGGTCAGCAAACGTCAAATCATTGACTAAGCTCAGGTTATCATTATCTGACCGCCCTTCAAAATCACTGATACCGATTTTAAGTTTGTGACCCGTATCAGCAAGACATATATTGAGGATACCGTCTGATTCGTATGCAACCGACACATCAGCAGAATCAGCGTCGAATGATTTTGTATCATTGTCTACTCCGAGCAACTCGCAGATGGATGGAATCAGGCTTGTCTCGACCGGATGTTCTTCAAGTGTACGCCAGTTTGTTCCGCTCAACACAAATTGCTGCTCAACAGGCAGTGTGCTTCCGTCAATAATATAAGGGAGCAGTGCCTCACGTGACTTTTTCTCAAATGCAAACGTGATTTCGGCATTGGTCCACTTCGATTCATAAGCATTTCGGCTGGCCACATATAGAAACAGACGCGACTCCAGAATGGCATTCGCTATTACGGAAGGAAAATGCTTCCACGCATGAACGTCCTTACGATCAATGAAATATGAAACACCCACTGCATCAAGTCCACGGCAGATGCAATCGGCCACTTCAGTATCTTTACGACTGTAACTGATAAATATATCGTATTTATACATGGTCAGGTTAAGAATTTAAGGGTTGTAACAGAGGGAGTGACTGAGAGTGTGACCGGTGTATTGAGTAATAGCGGACGATTGTCACGGACATGACCGGCCGGAAAGTTCATAGCCACCGGAATCCGGAGGTTCGAAGTGATACGAGCGGACATTTGTTCCATTGTGGCGAAGTCACGCGACGGTTCATAAAGCGTGAACTGTCCGAAAATAAGACCGGCAAGCGAATCAAGCGCACCTGAAAGCTGTAGATTATAGAGCATACGCTCCACCTTGTAGATAGGCTCGGCAATATCCTCCATAAGGAGTATGGTGTCAGGGAGGAGCGGGCTGAACGGAGTGCCGAAGAGTCCCGACATAACCGAAAGATTGCCGCCTCGCAGCACACCGGTTGCTGTTCCCTGACCGGCTAAAGGATGTGAGGTATAGGATATTTCATCCGGATGATTTCCTTGAAGAATGTCAAACAACTCACGCGAACATGGGTCAGATCCTCCTTCTTCGGCAAGATGGCGGGCCATCGGAGCGTGAAGTGACGCTATGCCCAGACTGCCGACAAGACAATGGAGAGCAGTGATGTCACTGTAACCGATGAGCCATTTGGGATCATCGGCAAGCGGAAGATGTGACAGTCTATCAAGAAGCCGCACGGCTCCATAGCCGCCGCGGGAGCATAACACGGCCCTGACCGATGGGTCAGAAAAGGCAATTTCCAGGTCTGAAATCCGGGCAGCGTCGGTTCCGGCCATAGTTCCGCAGCGATCAAGGGCGTGGGGCATGACAATCGGTTCGAAGCCAGCCGACTGAATGGTCAGCATGGCTCCAAACACCCTCTCGGGAGCAATTATGCCCGATGGTGAAACGATGGCAACCCTGTCGCCGGGCGCAAGCAGCTGCGGAAGAATCATGCCACGGTCACCTCCACGCCGGCTTCGCGTCTGAAATATTCGGCAATATCTTCGAGCTGCTCACGCGGAACTTTCACGAGTGATTCAGCCGGAGTCTTGCGGTCAATCGAGTAAATCATTACTTGCCCGGGCCGGATACGCCGGTAGGCCGCAGCGAGAGCTTCGAGTTCGGCGGGTGTGGTATTATCAATGACCTGACCATCCCACTCTCCCCGGAGCAACATAGTCTGAACTATACATGAGTTGCCGAAGGGGATTATGTCATCAATCGCCTTCTCGGCTGTGAATGACCCGGATACGGGTCGGTCAATCAGCCGCAAGGTTGGTGTGAGAGCGGAATCAAGCTTGACTATATTATTGTCGACCCGTCGGAGTGCCTCAGCCACTTCAGGCCGGTCAAGACGTGTGGAGTTTGTCAGCACACTGATTTTAACCTCAGGAAAAAACTCGTCACGCAGGCGGATTGTGTCATCGATTATGCCGGCAAAGTCAGGATGAAGTGTAGGCTCTCCGTTTCCGGAGAAGGTAATCACGTCGAGCGGCTCACCGTTTTCCCTCATGGAGCATAGTTTGTCGCGTAGCTTCTCGGCAACAATCGCCCTGGGAGGCAATCCGGTAGACCCGGTACCCTGCGCATTGAAGCCTGCCTCGCAATACAGACAGTCAAACGAACACACCTTCCCGTCATCAGGATCCAGATTCACTCCCAGCGACGTTCCGAGTCGCCGGGAATGAATAGGACCGAAAACGGTAGAGTGAAACAATACCCGTTGCATCCGGGAATTATTTCTTCAATGTCAGGTCGTTGTTCTGCTGCTTAAGAAGGTCACGGATTTCAGTAAGCAGCACTTCTTCTTTGGTGGGTCCTGCGGGTTCGGGAGCAGGTGCCTCTTCCGGTTTCTTCATCCGGTTGATAACCTTAATGGACAGGAAGATACAGAAAGCGATGATGAGGAAGTTGACAATAGTCTGCACCCATGTACCCCAGTTGAGTGTCACTTCGGGTTTGATGATTTCCTGACCGTCCATGACTGCCTTCTGAATCACCCACTTGTAGTCAGTGAAATTGATTCCGCCGGTTGCAACCCCGACGAGAGGCATGATCAGGTCATCCACCAGAGATGAAACGATTTTACCGAAAGCGGCACCGATTACAACACCGACAGCCATGTCGATCACATTACCCCGCATAGCGAAGTCCTTGAACTCTTTTAAGATTGACATTTTTGAAAAAAATTGATGGTTAATTATGAAATGAATTATTTATTACCGAGATTGATGCCACGCTGCTGAAGAAGCGAGGTGAAGAATGAGGTGAGTGATGATTTGTCAGGAGCTACAGCACTGGTGGCGAAGAAGCTGACAGAACGGAACTTGCGTGCCGTGTTGACAAGCGATTGCAAGCCCAATGCCTGATTGACAAATGACTCTACATCACCCTCCGACGGGACGGCAGGATAGTTCAGCGCTTCAAAGAAGCCGAGGTCACTCTTGACCACTACTATGCTTACGTCAATATCCTTCAGCGAACCTGATCGGCCATAATGATTGAGGTAGCCTTCAAGCGATGAGAATATGTCAGCTATATTATAACGTCTGGAAGAACGATTATGCTCACTCTGCCACCGCTCAAATTCTGCCGAAGGGTTCATACCCGGGGCTGTCAGGTCAAGCTGGAGGGGATCAATTACGAGAACCACTGACTTGACGTTGGTGTAGAACTTCATCGCGGCAGTGTCAGTTGCCGAGGTTGCCGACGATCCGGCAAACTGCTCACCTGCAACGTCATACACATGTAAATGATAAGGCACCGGACGGTTTGGGACATCAATCATCACCTCTACAGCGCGGTATGACGAGCGCTTGTCGGTCTTGAAACTGCGATTCATTGCAATCTGATTGCTACGTGCAGAAATATCCAAAGAATTATCATTTCCGGAGTTGATTTGCTCAATTTTGTCGGGATATTTCTGCATCAGAGCGCCAAGTCCGCCATAAATGAGGTAGGATTTTCCGGCCTCAACATGACCGACAAATCCGATATGCACATCAGTGCCGACGGCATGCTGTCCGGTGGCCGAAATCATGGCTCCGCATGAAGCGCAACGCCGGTCAATGCGTCCGCGACCGTTGGCAAGCATTGTCGGAACCCGGTATTGGGCGTTGGTGTTATAGGGCAGATAGCGTGTCTGATGAAGCACACCATAGAAACCGGGCCGCAGTGCTACCGGATGCGGACGCCCGTTGATCATATACTCAAACCTGCCCGTATTGCCGCACTCCGGACACGGACGGCGAATGGAATAGAATTTCGTGACAATCCACTCGATTCCGGTCAGAAGCAGACTGAAAATTATAAACAGAGCGGCAATGGCAAGGAAAATCACCAACGGAATGAGAGCAACAATGAGAATGACGTCCCAAAAACTGATAATGAAATTATAACCGAACCCGAGCATATTGACAGTAGACATGAAGTTATTGCCCCACGCCACAAATTTGTCACCCGTCTCGTTGATCCACCTCTCATTAGCGACAATCAGACCGCCCACCACCAAACCGAGACATCCGAATCCCTCTTTGGCAAGCAGTCCCAAAATACCGATCACAAGCAGAATCCACCCTACAATCAGCACCGCCATCAGAAGCAACTTCACCAGTCCGAACAGACACCATACCACACCTCCTACAATCAGCATGGCAAGAATCGACACGATGAAGGCACCGAGAATATCACACTCTATCAGACCTGCCGATGCGTATGGCTGCCAGTTATACATCCATAATCGCTTCATGCCGTTAGAATCACGCCGGCCCGTGAAACCGGGGAACCGGTCGGTATCAATCAGCCACCACATACCTCCGGCAGCCACAGCAACAGTAATAATCAGAAGGATGATGAGCATTACATCCGACGCTCCGTTAGAATATCCGAAACGTTGCCAACGGTAGGTCAAATCATTAATATATCTGCCGACAAAACCTGAATCCGCAGACGATACAGATGCGGTATTCGACTCCGAGCCGGCCACGGTAGTATCATCGAAATACTCGATGCGTCGCTCTACTTCAGTAACAAGTTTAGCCTTACGGCGACCGGCATTCTTATGTAATACTTTCTTCTTTATCCAGTTGCCGTAGGAATCATACTCATATTCGTATATAGTAGTTGATGAAAGTGTTTCCTTATCGGTCATTCCATCCAGCCCATAATCTTCCGATGAAGAAATTACTCCATTATCATTATAATACTCAATAGCATGATAGCCGACGTCATAGATGTGACGGCGAAGTAGCCGCCCTTCATCATCATACTCATACTCAAACGAGACCGCTATAATAGGCTCCGAGTATTCAACTATATTACCTATGGAATCATATTTATATGATCTTTCCACAGTCATCGGACCGCCATCATAGTCCATATACATGGTTTCTTTGACAAGGTCTCCGTCCTTATTATACTCGGCCTTATATGATTCCCTGTCACTTATATCTGTAAGGTGGCCGGATGAATCATAAGAGTATGTAATCTGACCGAAGTCGTTGCTGACAACCGACTGGATCTGTCCGTATTCATTAAATTCAACCCGGGAAGAATCGATCATCGGCGATGCGGTTCCAAGATCATAATTAGTAACAATTTCAGTGTAATTTTTCACAGCCTTGTCCTTTGCAAGCGCGGGGCCGCCATAATTCTGCAACGTATATGGCGAAAATCTTGTCTTAGGCCGACCGTCGCCGCCACATGAAATAAGCAGCAGGCAGCCCAGGAACACGAACAGCACAGTTCGCAAATAAAAATGTGATTTCATAAGTCAAAAATGCATTATGTACGAATGGTTCATTAAAACATACTTTTGAATCGGCGAAACAGCTTAGACATAAGTTTGTCAGATTCACCGAGAAATGATGCAAGGTCACGGTCAGAGCAGGTGGCTATGAAATTCTGCCGTTGCTCCTTGCCCCAATCCATATTGTCGACAATCGCAAGCACTGCGTCACCGCGCAGTTTCGGATCAGAGTGGAATTTCTGCCATACAGCCGTGACTACAGTGGCCATAACTTCAGGAGCAAGCCGGCGCTGCTTCTTTGCGAAGGCGGTTATGTCGGTCACACTGACGTTACCCGAAAGCCATTTCAGAATAAGCTGAGCCATGAACTGCGGACCCACATTCATGGCTGAAGCCGTGGATAGTGTCACCATGTTAACCGATTCCGGTAGCCGTCCGGCATAAAGATCCGTCAACTCCCGATAGCGCTTCATCACATGCTGATTCAGCACATCACGCACAGGATAAAAGGCTTCAAGAACAACTTTTTCCTGCATACCCGGATGCTGTTCCACATGGTTGAGATAACTGTCAACCAACGACGACGAGGCGCTGAAAGCTCGGTAGACAATCGGTTTAACTTTATCAATGAATATGAGCAGCTCCTTCATTGCCCCGTTGGGATTGCCTTCCATCTTGCGGCGGAAGTAAATCTCCACAGCCTGATTGAGGGCATCAACCACCACAGGAGCGTCGCCGGAATTTGCGATTATTGCAGAAAAGAATTCTTCAGATGAAATAGCAGCCATCTCTCCAAGCAGCGGGCGCACATCAGGCGTAAGCAACGGATGCCGAAGCAGGAAGCCGTAGAGACGCGACGCTGAGGCCGGAAGCGGATAGAGTTTTGAAATCTCCGCACACGCATCGGGCGAGTCGCTGATGACTCGAGTAATGATAGTGTCAATATCATCAAGATTACCTTCATAATACCACCTTATAAGCGCCACACGCACATCTGATGATTTGGACTTACGGATAGCATCAAAAAACTCATCTGCGGAACCGACATCGGCGCGATTCATGAGCGACATGACGGTTTCAACATTTCCGTCCGTGACAAACTGATCTACATACGCATTGACTCCGAGCATCATCTTGGTTACGCGCCGGGAGGCAAGCGGAGATAATTTCATCACTCCGGGCAGATACTTCCTGACAGCTGCTGCTGCGCGGAGAGCCTCACACACGGCTTCACGGCGGTCAGCTTTGAGAAGTGTGGTGTCAATAGCGTCGACCATACGACGGTGGACGAGCTGCTTGTCGGCCTCGTCAATGCGCGAACTCTCAAGAGCGCACACGAATTCGGGTGTGATTTCGTTCACGTTCAGCCCTCGGTCAGTCATTGTGGCGCGGAACACGGTGAGAATGAATCCGTAGTCTGTCTCACTGCCGTGGTCTGTTTTCAGAAACAGCTCCACAAGACGGTCAAATTCCGTAAGCCGGCCCTCTGACGCAGCATAATCCATCGCCTCAAAAATCGGGTTTGAAGGAATGTTGACCGATGTGCCGCCAGTTATGTCGGCCACCACATAGTTTTCCTCATACATGGGCCGAGTGTTAAACTCATTTACTACGACGATGTCATATCCCGCCGGGACTCCATATCCCTGCATATAATTGGTCAGGAATGTCATTTCACTCACAAGTGAATCCGGCAGAAGTGCCAACGCACGTAACACAGAAGCAGTGTCGGCCGACGGAGCTTTCACTATCACTTTACCCATTGACTCCTCCATGCCGCGGCTACGGTTAACACGTGCGGTCAGCACAGCCTTGACAACTGGCAAAAAGCGCGGGTCGACTGACAGCGGCATGTCGGCAATCTCAATCTGACGGCGGTCAAGCAGAGCAGCCTCACCTGTCAGCAGAGAGCGCAGTTCATAATTATCACGCGCGATGGTGTAGTCATACGGACGGAACATATTGCCGTCACACATCGCCACAAATGCCTTGGCCGGCGGAATTTGCCCGGTCAGAATCAGATGGGCGAAATAGTTTGACCCGACACGTGAAGCGCCGTCTGTGTCAAGAAAGAAACCATAGTCAGTGGCTATATATACGGTGCGACCCATGACCCAGCTCACCCGGCCGGAGGTGTCAGTGTAGCGACTGAACGAGTAAGAGGGCGGGAAGTCATAGACCACTTTCGGATTACGCTCGAGGTCCTCGAGATTGAGCTGACGGTCAGGTGACACTTCATAGCCTTTGACGCAGGCCGAAGCAATCGCGCCCACAGTGGCGGTATCCATCCCTGACGTGTATGTTCTCACTGAAAATCCGTCCTGCCCGGTCAGAGCCGACTTCTCGTTGGATGCAAAATAAATTTCTTCACAGTTTAGTATCATAGTATCGGATTTTTATTTTTTAATCGGGAATTTATAATTAAGTTCGCTGAGAATCCACACAAGCGGATCAAGCACACGATATGGTTTCAGATTTCGAATCATATTGTTGACCGGAGTCGAACCGAGTGCCGAGATTCCGAAGAAGCGGTAACGGGAATAGACATTATTGACATTGGTGATGAAAGGAGCCTGTCCCCATGCGGTCAGAGCAGCAGTCATGCCATCATGAATCGACTCAAATTCCGACGGGTCCACACCGTCGCCGCTCAGGAAGGAGCTGTTACGCTCCATCGACATATCCGTAGGCATCGAATCGCTGAATTTATCCGGACTGAGCAGTATGGCGTCAATTTTGGTGAACACCATAGCCAGAGGTTTCTTGAACTGTTCACGTGCATTGTGTTCCTCAAAAAATCCGCGCACGGTGGCAAAAATTTCATAAAACTGGGAAGGCGAACGGAGTTCCGGCAACTTATAGTCAGCGGCAAGTCGGTCGTGGACGGTGGGAATGTTGAAGGTATCCATCACGAAAATCGTGGCGTCGCTCTTCTGGAGAAACTTCACCTCCTTCTCTATCGAGGTGAGTGTATTGAAATTTTCACCGGCCGTGTCATAGAAAACAAGGAAGATGGAGTCGCGCCCCTTTTGCGTAACCTCATAAATCAGCGGAACACGTGATCGGGCATCTGTCACATCGGTGGCCTGCGGACACTGTCCTTTACGGTAGAGGATATTGTAGAAATCGTTGATATATCGCTCCTGAGTGGTATTTTCGGGGCGATCGGCCACCGGTGAGGGGAGTATGCCGAGTTCACCGAGATTGTTGCAGTTACGCATCAGCTCGTTGATCAGGACAGTGATATAGTTGGTCTTACCGCTTGAACGCGCACCTACAATCGAGATTATCAATCCGCGCTTCTTCACCATCTGCCTCGGCAGAAGATTGTGGCAGTGAGGACAGATAACCTTAAATGACTCCTCGCCACATTCAGGGCATTTAGCTGAATCTGGCATAAGGCCGAGCAATCTCTTTAAGCCGGAACTATGAGGAAAACATGGCAGCTCACGGTGTTCGTTGCCCCAGTGAGCGGTCAGTTCACGGTCAACAGTAGCCTTGCAGGAGCGTGTGTTGCCGCAGCGGAACATCACATCGCCCCGGTTAAACTCCTCGAAGCAGTACGGACATACAATCTTTGACATGACAGGTGTTTTTTATATAAGGTATCAGTATTATTTAATATTCCGGGATTCAGGAGTGATAATTACCGACGAAGCGGCCTGCCGGTCAGCAGTAATCAGTCGCCCGAAGAGTTTGCGGTCAGAATTTCGGCGGGAGTAGCGTAGATTGAATTTCACGGTTTCGCCCGGACGAAGTTCTGAGCGACGGATGGTGAGCGCCGGATTATAATTGATCAGATCAACCGGCACTGATCCCTCCTTGAGAATCAGTACGAGGTCAGTGGACGGAACCACATCACATCGCACCGAAATGCTGAATTTATCCTTGCCGAAGAGTCCAAACAGGGCATCAGATGCGAAGTCAAGAAACTCAACTCTGGCAGCTTTTAGCGACAGGGCAGACCTTGTTTCAGGTCCATATTCACGACGTCCGTCAGGTAAAATGACAAAGGTTGACAGGATACACTCCAGCGAGCGACCGTCGGACGGCAAATCGAAGTTAAGTTCAGGTCTGTCATCAGCAGAGGCTTCACGGGTAAACTCTCTTCCGCCATCCACTCTCCATTTCACCATCACCGGAGAGCCTTTGGTTGAGTCCCAGCTGACGGTTATTCGATTGTCCTCACGCGAAAGTTTCACACCGGTGACGGCAGTGAGGTGCTTGACCATTTCCTCCCGTCCGGCCACCCCCACATTTCCAACCACGGTGACAGGCAGCAGATAGCGCACTCCGTTGAAGTTCAGTGGCAACTCAGCCTCAAAGCCCGACACTCTGAGCGGAGTGGCGCGCAGGGTGTCAACGTTAATCTTCTCCCCCCGGCTGACCTGAAACGGAGTAGCCGAAGCAAACACCGTCACAACTCCCTTTGACGGAGCTGCCCAGCGTAGCTTAACCTTGTCGGAGAGATGCTCCACCCGCAGGTCAATCCCCTCGGGAAGCGACATGGGAGTCAGGCTCATCTCGGTTGGCTGTGCCGAAACGGAGCGGCCTGTTATATCCTTGTAAATGGCTATAAAACGATAGTTGTAACGGGTGTCAGGCGTCAGGCCGGCATCACGATAGGAGTCGCCGATGACGGTGGCTATCTTCTTACCGTCGCGGTAAATCTCAATAGAATGAACAGCCTTAGGCGCATTGAAAACAAAGTCGATCTGACGCTCCCTGATGTCAAAATCAATGTCGGCGGGATTCAACTCGCTGACCGTCATAGCCGGGTAATCGGTTGTCGTGCCGGAAGCTGAAACGACGGTGCCGCAGCATGAATACACCGCATAATAGTAGCTCCGTCCGGGTCGGGTGTTGACATCATCAATCGAGTTTCCCTGTGTAGTGCCTATCACCTCACCATCCTTCACTGACGACGGGCGTGAATCAGCCTTACGGATGACGGTGTAGGATATAAACTGCAACGGGCTTTTTCGCCATTCAACGTGAACATTGCGTCCGTCGACAGAAACTTCCACTCTGGCCGGCGGCGAGGGAGGGGTCATTCGGATTTTACGCGATGCTTCCTCACAGTCGGAAGCAATCTCAAGGGCGCGGCAATAGTGACCGAGCCGGGTGTCGGGATCTGATGAGGAAGCGGCCTGACGAAGCGCTTCATTGGCCTGAGCTACGGCTGATTCGATTTCCTTTGCCACTCCGGCAGCTGAAGCCCCGGCGGCTGAAAGCTCGCGGGCTGCCGTGTAATATTTTTTCTCGGCAATCAATGCACGCAGACGCTGCTCAATTTTTCCGGCGGCCGCTTTAGCCTCATTCACTTTAGGGCGCAAAGCTTCCGCATCCTTATATCCGGGCCATGCAGTGAGGGCCGATGCAATCAGTCGGTCTGCTTCGGCAAGATTTCCGAAGTCAAGGGCGCGACGGGCAGAGGCCGTGGCTTCCGGCGCGCGCGACATATCGCCTATTGCGAAACCGCAACGGGTGCAGCGGAGTTCCTCGGGATTATCGGAGCGATTACCACACTGCGGACATATCACCACCAACGGCATGCCGCAATTCTTACAGGACTTGGTATCCTTACTGTTGAGCGAACCGCAAAACCGGCACACCACCGTGTCGTCCGACTCGTCCATCACCATCAGACCGAGTTTTTCAGCCTCGGAAAATATAAGATATTCCGCCTTTTCACGCGGTATGCCAGCACGGGTCACCTGCTGAAGCAGTGAACTGTACTGGGAGGCTGCCACTACCTTAGCCGAGCCGGCGGCAAGTGTTTTCATCTGCTCGCGTACCGGAGCAAATCCGGCATTGGCCAACGCCTTATCATAGCCTGCACGTGAAGCATCACTGCTGAGAAGCAGATTGCGGGCATGGCCTACGATGGAAGAATTGAGTGTGCGGTCGGCGAGCGATCCTGATGTCTGGCTTCGGCGATATAGATCGTCACATACAGCGGCTATCTGATTTTTTGATGCCGACGGTGATACATTCAGAAAGTCATATAAGTCACGCTTGCCGGCGCGTGTGAGGAGTTCGGCCAGAGGTTTCAGCACAATCTGAGGCGTCTCCACCACCGACGGATCATCCTTATACGTAAATGTCCGCCGGGTTTTGATTCGAGCGCCGAGAATATTCAGAATTTCATTTTCGGGAAATTCAGGATACTGACGGGCAAGAATGGCGAGCTGCTCCTGCTCTATGCGACCGTTGACCAGATATAGCGCCGCAGCCTGCCGGAGTGCCTTCTTTTTCTCCTCAAGTTCGCGCCCCTTCTCGGCTGCAAATTTTGCGGCATGTTCAGCGATTAGACGCGGATTGGCCATAACGTCGGCCTTGATGCTCTTGAAATGTTCCCACCGGGCCTGACCCATCGGCTGACGGGTGCGCATATTGTTCCAGTGGTTTATCTTCTTGTCGAGAGCGGCGATGACGTCCGGGTCCGGCATGGGTGGTGTGAGGCCTAACTCAATGAATATATTATAGTTACCTTGTGGCATGATGTTGATTCAGAACCGCCGACAACCCCCGGCCACCGGCCGGAGGTTGTCAGAATAATAATAAATTTCTTAAAATCAGTTGCTTAGTTTCATAGACGAAACCTGACCGATAGCCTCCTTGATCTGCTCCTCAGAGAGCATGTTCTGGAGTTGGACCTCCATGTGGACGGTGCGTCCGCCGGTCTTGTCGGTTGCGTCGATGGTCATGAAGCCGAGGGCGTCAATCTTGATAACAATCAGAATCGGCGAGCCTTTGGGGAGACCGGAGGGGAGGGGCTGAATATAATCTGACACAAGGGGAGTATTATCGGCGTCGGGTACTATCTCACGCTCTGTCTGGCCTTGCTTGTAGTCATTCTCAAACACCTCGATAAACACCTTCTGCTGGTTGTCACTGACAGTGTAGGCGTCAATGGTATAGTCACACGGCACGGTGGTGTTGGCAAAAATCTGATTGAAAACATGTGTAGACCCGTCATCGTCCTGAAAGCGGAGACCGATGCTCTTTGAAATCACATTGCGTACCTCAAGCTTGCCACCGTCGCCCAAACCGCGTATCGGGGGAAGGTCACCGATCGGCTTTCCGCCGTGCTTGCGATTATATATTTCCATGTTAAGCCCATAGATTGCCGCACCTTTAGCCACTGATTCATCCGGTTCGTGAGCTTCGATTTTGATACCTGGGAATTCCTTCTCAAGACGGGCGCGCACCTGAGGCATTTTTGTAGATCCGCCCACAAGCAGAATCTTGTCAATCTTCGTGATACCCTTCTTGGCAGCCTCGGCCAGTGTCTCACGTGTCTTGTCGATGGTACTCTGAAGCAGACCGGCCGTCATGGTCTCGAATTCCTCTTTGGTCATTTCAATACGTTCGCCCTCAAAACGAAGCACCGCCTTGGTGCGGTCAGAGAGCTGCATCTTGGCCTTTTCTGATTCGAGTTCCAGATCACCGAGTATAAGAGCATTCTCAAAAATGGAGTCAGCAGTAGCTCCGGTCTGTGAGCAATAGCGGTCAATGACATGGTTAATGATCACGGCATCCCAGTCCTTACCTCCGAGATGATGATCGCCACCGGTGGCCACGACGTCAATCACCCCCTGATCCACACGGATGATAGTAACGTCAAACGTACCTCCGCCGAGGTCATATACCATAATGGTCTGCGGCTCGTCCACCTTCACACCATAGGAGATTGCAGCAGCCGTAGGTTCGGGAATCACACCGAGAACGTTCAGCCCGGCAATGCGTCCGGCTTCTTCAGTGGCCTTGCGGGCATCAAGTCCGAAGTAGGCGGGACATGTGATTACCACATCCTTGACCGGCTCACCGAGTTTGGCCGAAGCGTCGCCGGCTACTTTTTTGAGAATCAGTGCCGACACTGTTTCAGGCTGATATTCCTTGCCGTGGGCGTTGAAGGTAAAGTCACGTGTTCCCATCTGACGTTTAATGGCCGAGCAGACGAGTTCAGGGTCAGAGTTAAGGGCTTCTTTAGCCGAGCGGCCTACGGAATAGCTGTCGGGGGTCTCAAAAAACACAACCGACGGAGTGACAGGTGAATTATCGGAGTTGGTCACTGTGGTTGGCTTGCCATATTCATCCACGTAGGCAATACAGGAGTATGTCGTACCGAGGTCGATACCGAAAATTTTTGCCATAACTTATTATCTTATTAATTTTTATATTTATAAATAGTCACCATTTCGGGACGGAGAATGACTCCGTTCCATCGGTAGCCTTTGCGTCGGCGGTCAGCGATGTGATTGTCAAGAGCCGGATCATCAGAAGGCACCTGACCCACCACACGTTGTGTGGACGGATTGAACACATCAGTCTCTTCCATATAGATTTCAACGCCGTTTACCTCGAGCATTTCCTCAAGGTCAAGGGCAAGATTGGAGATATACTTCTTCATTTTTGCCGGTTCAGGTTCCTCCGTGCGGGCGCGTTCGATAAAGGCATTTGCTTCATCGAGCATCGAGCTTACACTGAGAATCAATGGCTTGAGAAGCTTGGCATATATATCGGTCTTGTATTTTGCCAGTTCGGCATACATCTTGTCAAAGAGCGCATCCTTTCCTGCGTCATTGGCCAGACGGGTGTCAAATTTCTCCATCAGGAGATCAAGCTTTTGCTCTATTGAGGTCAGATCGGTGTGTGAATGGGGTTCAGTCGCAGTATCAGCGACCGGCTCCGGTTCGACACATTCATAGGGAACGCTATCAGCGCCGTTCTCAAACAAAGGGGGATCAGGGATGTCAGCCGACTCCTCACGGGAATTAGATTCAGGTAAAGGGAAAGCGGTGTCAGGCTTTTCAGGCTGCATATCGAAGTCAGGGACATCGATAATTGAGTCGTTGGTGTCCATTGCTTATTATATTATGTGGTTCTATTTTTGCAAATATAACACATATTGTTATTTCCAGATATTATGTTAAGATTTTTTAACACCAAAACGACATTAATGCGGATGCCCGCATTATGCAGACATCCGCATCAGTATGAAAAACCTTGCCGGATAGGCATTAAGCCTCCGGCGTAGTGTCAGATACCTAAGAATTTGCGGAACTCGTCCTCCTCCATGTATCCTACATGGGTCTGAGTGGTTCCGTCGGGCATAAGAACGGTAATCATCGGGATATTCGTCACACCGAACTGCTCGGCAGCCTTCGGGTTATTGTCAACATCCACCGAGAGGAATACTGCTCCGTCATATTCAGAGGCCACCTTTTCAAACGTGGGTTTGAATCTCATACATGGGCCGCACCATGTGGCGTTAAAATCAATCACAACCGGAAGTTCGTTGTCAGGACTGATATATTCGCCCATCGTAGCTCCTTCATATTCTATCACTCCGCCCTTGCGCTCGTATGTGATAGGGTCAGGAGTGCCGGAAAAATCTGTGGCATCAACTTCAACCGCATTTTCCTCGGTTGTATCGATGGCTTCCGGGGCCGATTTTCTGTCAGTCGAAGCAGTGCAGGCAGTCAGGGCCAACGCGCCTAAAACTGAAATAAAGAATGTTCTCATAATTTTTTGGTTTCTTGGTTTGTGCAAATATAGTTAATGATTTTGACTCTCACAATATTCTGCAACTTTTCATCGTTATATATCCGATGAAAAAGTGCCGAATCATATTACTGTTTCTGATTCTTGCCGCCTCGCTCGGAGCAGCGGCACAGAATCTCAACGACAAGCTCCTTAACCGACCTTATGCCGACCTGCGCAAGTGGCATCTCGGTTTCTCGATCGGCGCCCATACCCAGGACATCACATTCACCCACAACGGTTTCATAACCGAATCGGGTGAGGAATGGTATATGGACCAGCCTGATTTCTCACCGGGATTCTGCGTCAACGGCCTGATAGACTACCGGCTGAGCAGTTATTTCAATCTCCGCTTCACACCCGGAATGTATTTCGGCAACCGAAACATCACCATGCGTGACAATGCCACGGAAGCCCTACTGAAGCAAAACATCAAGACAACCTATGTGGTTCTCCCCGTTGACCTGAAATTTTCAGGCTCACGTTACCGCAACGCCCGCCCATATATCACCGCAGGAGTGATGGGAGCCATTGATGTCACAAAAAAATCGAGCGACTATATCAAGCTTAAAACGTTTGACCCGTATCTCACGGTTGGCTTCGGATGTGACTTCTATCTGCCCTATTTCAAGCTGATTCCGGAAGTCAAATTCTGCTTCGGTCTGACCGACGTTCTCCGTCATGACCGCCCCGATTTGGTGGATGATCCCGATAAATTCAAAATAACCCAGTCACTATCGAAAGCGCGCTCAAGCATGGTCGTTTTCACATTCTACTTCGAATGACACGTAAAATCCCCGTAGTTCGACTTTTCGCACTGCTGACCGTGATAGCGGCAGCTATGGCTGTCTGGTCGCCTTGCGCATCAGCCCAGACTGACGCTCGCCTTACCCAATACTGGGCTGTCCCCACCTATTACAACCCCGGCGCGGTGGGCGAGACTGACTTTGTCAGAATCCGCGGCGGCTCCCGCCTCCAATGGCTCGGCATCGACAATGCGCCAACCACATTTCTGGCTACAGCCGACGCCCCGATGAAGATCGGAAAGAAGCGGATAGGACTCGGTGTGATGCTTCAGCAGGAAAAAGCCGGACTCTACTCCAACATCACGGCCGACCTCCAGTTCGGATATAAAATCAATCTGCTGAAAGGGGTCATGACCGTGGCTCTGCAAGTGGGTCTGCTTAACGAAAAATTCAAAGGTTCGGAGGTGTTTATCCCTGACGATGACGACTACCATCAGTCCACCGACGAAGCCATACCCATGACCGATGTCGGAGGAAACGCACTCGACTTAGGCATAGGGGCTTACTATCTCCACAAGAAATTCTGGGCAGGGGTCTCGCTCCTTCATGCCACCAATCCCACAGTAACTTTTACCACTGATTCAGGTGAAAGCGCCCCCGGTTCATCAGGGTCGACCACAGGCGAAAGTGCTAAAAATTTTGAATTTCAGTCACCACGCACCCTATATTTCATGGCGGGCAGCAATATTCCGATAAAAAACACGTTATTTG
>CAZKNK010000007.1:31810-44106 GCA_964554195.1 uncultured Staphylococcus sp. | reverse complement strand
AGAGCACCTGACTGTTAATCAGGGGGTCGTTGGTTCAAGCCCATCCTGAAGCGCGTACAACATCCCCTCGAAGGTGCAGCTTGTGAAAGTAGCGCCTTTATTTTTTTATATCAATTTTACAATCAGACTTCTCGTGCCTGTCGCCTTCTCATGGCGGTCGTCTTGTCGTGCCGGCTGCGGTGGTGAAATGGGTTTTGTCGGCACTGAGTGGCTTTCAATCGTGAAGGTATGGTTGTGAAATATGCAACCAATGTGAGGTTTTTGCCTTAATCATCTCAAAAATATCGTTGGCTTCGGCGATTGGCGTTGAATCAAGGCAGGCGTTTTGTTTTGGTTTAGCGGATAAAAGCGGTTGGTAGCCCTTTGTGTTTATGCGTTAAGCATGGATAGTCGGTACATAAAGAATTTGATGTCGCCTACGCCCCTGAACTGTGATCTAAATGCCTTTATCTTGGCATTGAACGACTCGGCCGAGGCATTGGTGAGTCGCCTGTCAAAGTGATTTATGATTGTCGTATTGTGATTCTCAAATGTCTCCAATACCTTGCTGAACCAATATTTCTTGTGGTATAGTTATGAGACTTTGTGGGTAAATTGTAAAATGGTAGGATAGAAACGGCAATTTGTTTCCTAATAGTAAAATGGTAGGATATAATTAAACGGTTTTTGTCGGTTGAGTGGTTTGATCCTACGCTCTTTTCGTTGTGGGGAATGATGGGGTATGGGTAAAAAAAGAATGAGTAACACTAAAGCCGAAGCTTTAAAAAGTTACTCATTCTCCTCTCTCCTCAGCGGTGCGGACGGGACTCGAACCCGCGACCCCCTGCGTGACAGGCAGGTATTCTAACCAGCTGAACTACCGCACCTTTTTTCTCCTTTGAGAAGTAACGGTTGGTTCCGTTTTGCGTGTGCAAAGTTAATGCTGTTTTTTGATTCGTGCAAATATTTCACAAAAAAAATCATTTAAATTTTTATTTTGCGACTCTTGGGCTAATTAGTGGTCTGTTTGTCGCATGGCGAAGATGCCATTTGTTTTGATTTTTTCCTCCATTCCTGAATGAGCAGACCGGGAAGAGTGCGAATGATCTGAAAGCAGCGTTGCATCTGTTTTTTAGGCTCGTTAATGATGCGGTGGATGAACTCGAGGTGGTTGCGGACCATCCATTCAGGGGCGCGCTTGACGCTTTCGGAGCTATGAAACTTAAATGCGGCGCCAACTGCTATCATTATGCCGTGGTTGAGGTGGGCCTTGAGCCTTGACATGAAGTATTCCTGTTTCGGAGCGCCGAGAGCCACCCAGATAATCTCTGCCCCGTCATCCTCAATCATTCGGGCGATGCCCTCATAGTCAAATTTCTCGTGGGATAGAAAAGGAAGTTCTATAAACTTCATGTCGGCCACATCAGGGTTGGTCTTGATGAGGTTTTTGCGGAGAGAGTCGAGGATGGGTTGCTGCGTACCGAGGAAGATCATCCTATATTTGCGAGCAGAAATAATGTCCATAAATATTTCGCTCCCGCAATATTGGGTGTATTTATGACCATGAATCAGCTTGATGTAAATAGGAACATACGAACTGTCGCAGATGGAAAACATCCCGCCATTGACCACTTCGAGGTATTCGGGACGACGGTTGGCCGTGTTCATAATAACACCATCAGCCACGCAGATATAGTCGGACCCTTCGCGGGGGAGACGTTCGGCAATGGCTTGGTGAACCTGCGCCCGGTCGAATTCATAGTTTATATTAAAATAAGTGTGCATAGGTGTGTGCAGTATTCATAATTTTTGGCGAGAGAAAAAAATCAGTCTGCTAAACTCTTGATTAGTTTGTCCCACTTTCGGGCGATGACTTCGGTGGAGTATTGGTTGAGGAGTTTTTTATGTGCCATTTGTCCGAGGCGGAGAGTTTCTTCCGGGTTATTCCATAGTGATACAATGGCGTTCTCAAGACTCGTGGAGTCGCCCGGAGTGAATAGCATACCGATAGCATCCTCTCCGGAGCCGATGATTTCAGTGAAGCCGCCATGATTTGGACCAATGGTTGGTTTGGAATAAGAAGCAGCTTCGAGGATTGTCATCGGGAAGCCTTCATACCATCGGGAGGCCATTACGATGAATCGGGCGCGGGAGTAGAACTCGGCAAGTTCGATGGCATTAAGATAGCCGACCATTTCTACATTGCCCGGAAGCTCGGCTATGAGATCTTTGTCGCGTACCGCTCCTGCAATTTTGAATGGAATGTCAGGATGCTTACGTGCCGTTTCGATAATCATATCGACACCTTTTTCACGACTGATGCGTCCGCTGTAAGCAACGTATTCACCCAAAGTTTGATGAGCGGTCGCGGATGCATCCATCGAATTAGGGATAACAAGGAGCTTCTCCTCGGGGAAGCCGGCTTCGATGAGTTTCCGACGTTGAAAGTCAGTGATACAGGCGAAGCGGTCTACGCAGTCGATATAGTGACGTCGCAGACGGGCCACAGCGTTGCGGGCAGCATAGCCGAGGGATTTCAGCGCTGAATGTTCGCAATTATATCTGATGCAACCCCACTCGTTTCCGTTTTTCAGACAGAGTTCGCAGGGACGACCGTCACGCATGAACAGGCCCGTTGGACACATCAACCTGAAATTATGAATGGTCATGATGACCGGTACGCCTGCTTTCTTGCACTCACGCAGAGCTGCGGGGGAGATAAAAGGATAGAGATTGTGAACATTCACTACATCGGGCTTTTCGCGCTCAAGAGCGTCACGCATAGCCTTAACACCCGACGGACACCATATTCCGTTTATGAAGCCCCTGATTTTACCGGTAAAGGATTCACGCGCCCCGGCTGTCGACATACGAAGCTGAGCCACATCATAGCCCATATCCCTGAGCATCACGCCCATCTTATCCACCACCGCCTCCTCCCCGGAATACTTCCCGTAGTCGTTATGAACGATAAGGATTTTCATTATATATGGAAGAAAAAACTTTAAAGGAATATATGCGTATTTGGTCTAACAATACGGTAATGGTAAAAACTGATAGAAGTAGGATAGGTAACATTACAATCGCAGCAAAATTACTATCCGTTATTGATCGGCAAACTGATTGATAAAATCCAACTATAAACGGATGATAATGGAAGAGATATACTGCAAATGCAGATGCCGCGATGAAATTAATTACCTTGATTTCACCAATGTCAAGTTTCTTAAAAAACAAAAACAGATAAATTGACATAAGAATTACAAAAGGATTAATATAACCAAAAGGGGATTTATCGAAACCTATGTATTTTAATCCAAGTGCAATGATGGTAAGGAATATACTTAGTGAGATGTAAATTGCTAAATCTGTTCTGCCTGAAAACGAAAACCATTTGAAATCTGCACGTCGCAGATATGCCCCAATCAAATATAATCCTACTAAACTTATTGCACTCATACCTTCATTAAACTCTTTTGAGCGAAGAATATATCCAACAATAAAACTATACGTGTAGAAAAGTAGAAGATAAATTCCAAGTTGTTTTACTTTTGTTGATTCAATAAAAGAATTAAGCGCTGGTGACAATATATATAAAGTAAGATACGCAGGCACAAACCATCGTGAACTAAAGTAAGATATTGTCAAACCAAAAAATCCTTCCAAATGAGTGCCTAATAAATGTTCACCGATTAAAAAGCCTAAAATCAGCCAAAACAAAACTTGATAAATTAATGAAGCAAATGACTTAGTCTTCCATTTTATGCCGAAATAACCGGATATTAGAATAAAGCAATTTACGCAAACAACTGAGATGCTATGTAACTCTGTAAAAACAAAACTTTTTAGCGGGTGCTCATACAAACTTTTTGAAGTTATCTCGAATGATGGAACGAAATGAATAATAAGAACGAGAAGCATTGAAACAATGCGCAGTAACTCGATGTTACTCAGTCGTTTACCCCCCCCAGATAATATCTTGCTATTCAGGACTTTATCTTGCGATTCGATTGGCTTCATTTAAAATTTGATATAGTGAACAATAGTATTTTATATTTTATAGGTATAAATATTTTGTAATATGAAAAGAAACTTTAGCAATCTAAAAGTTGAGTTTTCGCCTTATCCAACTATATATACGTAATGGTAAGCTGTGGTAATGTGCATTAGCGCGAAAAATTGATTCATTGGGTTCAAGATGATCAGGTATGAGAAGCTGAGAACAGCCTTCATTCAATTCAATCTTGAAACGTGAGTATTTCTGGCGGCAATTAGTGGCATCAATCCCAAATCCTTCGTTTGTAACCAGTGATTTAAATGGGTGAACACTATATCGACCCTGACGGTGTTGTGCGTAACAAAAACGTATTGCCCATGAATTATTGCGGCCCTCCATATAGTCTCGCAACATTCCATACATATCGCTACCACCTCTATTGAAAGCTCTCTGTTTGTGATGAGATGATTTCAACTCAGACCAGTCGCTTACATCCCAGTCTACAGATTGCCATCTGTCTTTCCATGTTGCCCATCCCCATGATGAGGATCGGACATTCAAATATACATCACTTGTGTAGTTTTTTGGGCGTTTTATTTTCAGGCCATATGCACATATTGAAAAAATACGCTGATCACTTTCATAGATATCCAGCGCTTCATCCATGTAATTTAGACAACCGGGCATCAAAACCAGATCATCCTCCAGAACAATTACCCGACCAAATTTCGAAATTACTTCTGAGATTCCATCAATAACCGATCGTGCAAGACCTTTATTAGTTTTAGCACGAATCACGTTTGGAGTTAGCGTCCGGCCTAACTTCTCTACTTGGTCAACTTTTATTTTTTCTTCATCAGTACGATGACCATCTATATAGACAAAAATCTCTCTGTCGTTATATGTTGGATTAGTCTTGATGGAATCAATAAGTCGTCCCATTGACAGCGGTCTGTTAAAGCCAAAAATCACTATAGGAGTTTTCATCAGAATGGCTGAAATTTTGAAGGGAGTAAATTTAAAAGACAGAATGCGTAAAGTTTATAGTTAAGAGGATTATAACGTATACCAATAATGGCTTCACGAATGCTCTTGCGCCGCATACCGAGACGCATATATACCGACGAACGCATCTTGTGCCATAAAGAAATATACTTACGGATATATGCCGGATTGTACTCTTTCGCCAGTACCATTAATTCCCGACCTACCACATCATCTTCAGCCGGGACACGCTTTGGCTTTTCCTTGATATTATATCCTTCAACATTGAATACAGCCATGGGTTTTCTACTATATGCAATTTTATAACGTACAGCAAGTCTGGCCCAAGTCAATAGATCTTCTCCGGACTTTATTCCTACGGGAAAGCCACCGATTGATTCAAAGATGTTTTTTTTAGCAACAATATTAATAGAGCATATAATCGGGTCCGAGCTAGAAGCAATCTCAAAGTAGTTGTCCAATTCCCCGGGCGTTTGTAATTTCAAGTTGTTGATTATAGGATATGTAACTCTCCCATTTTGATCATGAAATTCGTAGCCTGTTACAAATACACTACATTCCGGGAAATTCTTTATAAGATTAATTTGGGTAGCAAGATACTCCGGTTTCCATTCATCATCGCCATCAAGAAGTGCGACATATTCGCCATGCGCTTCCTGAATCCCTTTGTTTCGAGCAGCTGAAACACCCGCATTTTTCTGATGTATAAGTCGAATCCGTGGATCGTTAATATGTTCTACAATTGATGCAGAGGCGTCAGTAGATCCATCATCAACAATGACAATTTCATAATTCGTATAGGTCTGTGCAAACACGGACTCCAAGGTCTTTTTTATTTTGTCGGCCTTGTTATAGAGTGGTATTACAACTGAGATCATTGGTTTTAATGATGAATTAGATTGGAGTATTATTTAATAATCAATTAGCCTATCTTTAAGAGCTAGTGTCATTCCATAGAAACCGTAGGGCAAAGATAATGTAGCCATTGAGTAGTTTACAGTGTTATCCGAATACATTGTTGCAAATACTCCAAGTATCGATGCCCCAGCTGTAATAGCGAATAGTTTCACTCTATCGTCATCTGTGTCCCAATAGATTTTGAAACAATGAAGAAAAATCAGAAGGGTTATAGCTATATACAGATACAACCCAATCAGTCCATTGTCGCATTTCATTTGAACAAAGTCACTGTGGGGAACTTTAAGCCCTCCAAATAAGAAGTGAGAATACATATAATTTTGAACTGCGCCAGTCCCGGATCCTGTCATTTCATGTCCTTTAAACATTTCTGCTTCCAAAAAATCCCACATTACTTGGCGAGAGTTGGTGTTAACAGCTTCATCCATGTCCAATTCTCCGGCTGTGAAGCTATCCAAATCAGTATTCTCTACATCATCAAAAAACATTTTCTCGTGAAGTGATGGAATAGTAAACACAGCAATAACTCCTGCAACCAAAACGCCTAAAATAGCTGGTATTGATTTCCATTTCCATCGTATTATAGAAAAAGCCATTACCGCAACTCCGGAACCCATAATTGAAGTTCTGAATGTCCAAGCAAAACAAGGAAAAAGGAATAATATAGAATAAATTAAATTTTTTTTCTTTTCAGATGTGAAAAAAAATAGAGCTATTGAAAAAGTCATTAGAGATATAAAATGGATTGCACGGGCTGTTCCGTACCATAATACTCCAGGTATCAGACTTCCGGTTTTAGGAATAAATGATATAACAACAGCAATAGTACCGACCCATCGCGCACTGACTGCTGCTTTAAAAGCAGTTGGGAAATTGTCAATAGCGGCTGTTGCGAATAGACAAAATATAAGTGGATATGAATATTTGAGAATAACACGTAATCCATAGCTCCATGATGGTCCGTAAATACAACCTATAAACAGCCAGACCAAATACACTACATATAGCCTTAAAGGGAAAGACCAGATTGGCTTGTTGTTAACATACGAAAACCCGATGAGACAAAGAAGCATGATTACCATCAGCCTAACGGCCATTAGATCGATGGAAAATGGAACTGAAAAGGCTAATACACAGGTTGAGAACGTAAGAACCCAGAACATTTCCGGACCGGTTAGCACTAAGTCATCCTTTTTGTCGAAAGGGCTTCTTACGATTGTACCTCCCGATGTCAAGAACTTATAAGCGTACCAAGATAGGATCAAAAAGTATATGACGTTCAGATATACCATTAATCAATAGATTTATACAATGAAGAAATCTGGTTTTGATAGTTTTCGATCGAGAAGATGTTGGCTCGATTGATGGAGGTTTGGGCGAGGCGGTTGAGTAGTTCGAGGTTACTTGTCAGTTCGGTTATTTTGTCGGCCATATCCTGAACTGATTCTGGCTTATGAAGCAGTCCGGTGACACCATCCAGAACTACTTCAGGGAGTCCACCGATGTTGGCAACCACCGGTACACATCCTCGAGCCATACCTTCAATAGCTGTCAATCCAAAACCTTCGCTGCGAGAGGGCATCAGAAGTATGTCTATGCGGTCATAGCAGTCCTGAAGTTCTGACTGTGCCTTCCGTCCCAGAAATTCCACTCGATTTGCAATTCCGGCATCACGGGCCTGTTTCTCCATCATCTCCCGTTGTGAGCCATCCCCAACAATGAGCAGTTTGAGCCGTGGATTCTCTCTATAAGCTTTGATGAAGGCCGGGACCACAAGATCCATCCCTTTGATAGGTTCAAGTCGGCTTACTACACCAACAGCTATATCGTCATCGGTCGTTTTTAAACGACGAGGATGATTGAGAATTGTGATGTGGGAAGGAATATTGTTGTAGATTGTGAAGTGTTTCGCGGGAGTTCCGTCAAATAACTTCGACGTACCGAAATAGCTACGCTCGGCTCGCTCTGTGATACACTGAAAACCGCTCAGCATGTGGTTTGTCAGAAATTTGATCACCCTTAACCCGTTAGGTGAGTAAATATCTGCACCCGTATGAGTGGTGGCTAGAATTTTCTTCACACCTAAAGCTTTAAGGATCAATATTGGCAGTGCGCCAGGAGCCATGTATTGAACATGGGCTATGTCCGGTCTGAAATTCTTGATAGCCCCACGCAGACCTTTCCATAGATGGGTTGCGACAGCCCTGACTCCGGCGGGACGCTTACCGTCAGGCATAAGCAGACGGACAGTCGCTCCGGCATCCTCATACCGTTTCACCATTTGAGGTGTATGCTCAAAATAACATACCACTTCAATCTCATGTCCGGCTGCAATTAATGCCTGAACGAGGCTGAGTGTTTGGATTTCAGTGCCTCCAGTCATGAGGCATGGGATGCAGACGAGTACTTTCATCTGAATAATTTTTTGCGATAATATTCCGCTGTGGGTTGGGGGTCGCGGAGATTGAAGTTGAGCTGACAGCCGGTGCGAATCAGGTCGCGCATCCATTGCATACGGCTGATTTTGCCGGAGCGGATGTGAAGCGGATCAATGGAGATGTCCATCATGTAGGTCTTACTCACTTTGCCGTCAGGCTGCGGCTTGTCGTTTACATAGTAATCGAGGAGATTTATTCCGGCTGCGGTAGCGGTGTAAGCCAGCCCGTCGTGGCGGAAGTTCATTTCCATGAAATAGTTTTTGTCACCGGAATGGAGTAGCTCTATGCTGAACGGTCCACGGTAGCCGGTAGCCTCGACAAAGCGTTTGACGGGTTTGATGTCGACCGGAAGTTCGCTCAAAGGCAGATAGACTCCGAATGAACAGGGTCCGTTGGGCGAGGGATAATGGCGAAGCTTACGGATGCCTCCGGGGATTGCCACTCCATGATCGTTGACTGCGCCGATGAGGTTTATTTCGTATTCTTTGTCGATAAATTCCTGAACAATAAACCGGTCGCAATGCGAATCCTTGTCAAGACTTTCATCAAGTTCGTGACGGTTGTGGCAGATGTGGATGTCAGATTTCTCACCGAGGTTGCTTTCATCGGGTTTAATCAGTACGGGATAGGTCAGTGATGGAATTTCTTCACCGCGATTATATAATACTGATCGTGGGATGGTCATGCCACACTGCTGTGCCAATTCGCATTGGGCATTTTTTGTAAAAAGTTTTCCTATCTCTTTTCCGCGCATCGGTGTGCGATAGGATTTTGAAAATTCCTTCTCGTGGCGGTCGAGCATCTCGGCTGCATGATCGTTTGAGCAGATCACGTAGGCATCCTTCATTTTCGGTTCAAGTTCGCGCAATTTAGTCATTGCTTCTTCTTCCGTTTCGACCATGATAGTTTCACCCACATATCGACTTTTGCTTATAAATAGTCGGTCATCACCTACAAGAATCAGAGTCGGTTTAATTCCGGCTTGTCCCAGTGACCGGATTAGTCCCAAAGTGTTGTTGAACGAATCTCCAACAATTATCACCCTCTCTTTACGCTGCTGTTTCATGATGCTCGGCGTAAAGGGGTGAGACACAACGGGTTAACCCCTGGGGGGGGGTAATTAACCTCTTAAGTTTCAGGACATTGGCTGCGATTAGAGAGCGGATTCCTTCAGTGGTTCCGCTGAGAGTGTTAACGTAGATGTGGCCGTTGCTCCACCCTGATTTATAGTTTTCTTCACCCCGGAGGTGATCAAAAACGTCATAACCTTGTTCAACGGCCCGACGCATGAGGAAGAACAAATGGATTTTTGTAGGAGAATATTTAAAAAATTCCTGATTCCCGGCCGGCATATAGTAGTAATAGCGGTTGCGGTAAGAGAATCCAAGGTGCCATGCAATTTCCATGTCACCAACGGAGAGGGTGGAAAAATGGACCACTCCGGCCTTAAGACCCTCCTGAAGAAGATTTTCATGAAAATGAGGAGCTTTGTAAGCATTTGGCCAACGAAGGGAGTGTTGGTGCATAAATCTTTCAAAGGTATCGGCCGGGATTTCCTCCCATGCATTGTATTCCTTAAACCTAAGCTGACCGATTTCCTCAAGACGGCGCATCTGGCGACGAATATCGCCCCGAAGCGATGTCTTGAAAAATTTCATCAGAGCCTCTTCGTCATTGATGCCATTGAGATCGAGTTGCGGACAAATCTCACCTTGCGTCCAGCCCTCTCCGAGAGCCATCGCATCGGTGATGCCTTCAAAAGTAAAGGTCTCAAACGTGTATTTGGATTTGAGGAATTTAACAAGTTCGCTCCAAAACTCTACTATCGTATTTTCATCGGGCTTTTCTCCCACGAAAATAGGGTCATGATAGTCAAAATCGCTATACCCTACAGCAACGATGGTGCGCATAAATGCGTTTTTCCAATTCTTTGTCCAAAGCACTAACGGCAGATAGGCTACCGATCCATCATGATTGGCTTTGATAAAAATTGGAGTCAGATTACGAAGCGGAGTGTAGGTTTTCATCCAGGCCTTAATCATCGAAGGATGGAAAAAAACATGTTCACTCCGGGCTGACTCCGGAATGCGGTCAATTACTTCGAAGTTCCACATTTGAAATATAGTTCAATATTACCGGTGTTGGCTTCTATGAAGATAGGAGGCAATACGCCGCTCCAGGGCTTGCCGTCGGGCGCCATCGGGCGGATATATGCGTCTACAGCCTTGATTTTGAGTTCGCGCTCATGAGGTGTGAGGCTAAGTTTTGAGGCATTTTTCCAGTCGAGTCCGCGCCAAACGTTATAATACCACATCCACACGCAGTATTCCCACACGTCTGTCGAGGAGGGAACCAAATTCTTTACGATTTTGGCCGTGTTTACATGGTCAGGCCACCCTTCGCCCCAGTGGGGTACAAGCACGGTGTCGGGTTTAATTGACTCGATAAGCTCCTTGAGACGGACCATCTGCTCTGATTCAGCAGATATACCTCCGTCAGGGAAATCGAGTTCATGAAGATTCTGTTCCGGAACGCCGAGTATTGAAAGAGCCTGTCGGGTAAGGCTGCGCCGAGCTTTCACTATGGCTTCAGATTCGGAGAAGTCTTTACCGTGCGACCCTTCACCGCCCGTCATAACTATAATCTGAGGCTCATTACCCCCTTCAACCAACCGAGCTATCAGGCCCCCGCACCCGATCACCTCATCATCAGGATGCGGCGCCACAATCAGCACCGTCCCCTGAAATTCAGGACGTTGATTAGGGCAGCGCATTCGCAGATACGCCACATGGGCCTTACGGAAAATATCTTTAATGTTCATCCTGTTTATAACGACTCGTATAATTTGTCAAGATTCTGAGCAAGAACCTCCGGACGAAGTTTTTCGTGTATTATCTTATTTAGTTGTTCAATCATAATAGATGTTTCGGCAGGATGGTCTAAAGCCCATCTTATTTTCCCGATAACTGCATCAAGATTATTTGTATCAACAAGCATTCCGGTTTCTCCATCCTTAACAAATTCTATAACCGCCCCAAAGTTTGGTGCAATAAACGGTGTGCCGATAAGCGCTGATTCGTAAGGTACCAGTCCAAATCCTTCCCCAACTTTAGTGAGAGACAGGGTTAGATCGGCTGCACGGTAAATATCTTGAATGTTTCCTAACTGAATGCCCGGAATTGACACCTTATCAGCGACACCAAGCTCTTTGGTAAGATTCCGATAATAATTTACAAGATCACTTCCACCGCCACCTGCTATGAGCAATCGCGCATCAGGGTATATATTAGTTATAGCCGCAAATGCACGTATTGCGGTGTCATGACCTTTATGCTTGGAAAGTTGACCAACAGAAATAAGCAACCGAGTTGAATCATCGTAACCGAGCCTTTCTTTCGCTTCGGACTTTGTAAGAGAACTTTCCATTAAGTCCACATCTACCGAATCGTATAATACCTCAGCCCGAACAAACTTGCCTTTAAGTTGAAAGCGCATCTTAGAGAAGGCTGAAACGCATGCAATAACGTCAAAAAGCACTTGACCGCTACGAGGCGCAACCCAGTCTTGTTCCTGACTCCGATAATGTCCTATTATTTTGGCTTTTGTGAATTTACGGGTTGCCCATACCCACATTCTGACATCGAAGCGCATCAAGTTCACGTCAAGAATATCAATTTTGTATTTATTGATAACGTGAGCCAAACGCCTGCCGAATTCAATCCGCTTTAAAAAGTCGGTACCTCTCAGGGGTTTCTTCCAACGGTCGCTTCCCATCCACCATTTCAGACTGTCAGCAAGATAGATTTTCTCACATTCGAGATCATCATATCGGTGTTGATGTTCTTCCGGATAAGGGAAAACGAGTATGGGTTCATATTTTTCACGATCAATATGTGAAATTACATTGTGAAGCACACGTTCAGCTCCCGCAAAAACATGACTATAGTCCAGAAATGCTA
>CAZKNK010000007.1:0-31710 GCA_964554195.1 uncultured Staphylococcus sp. | reverse complement strand
AAGTCATCTGAGTCTACAAACATAATCCATTCGCCGGTTGCCGCTGCAATTCCGGTGTTTCTTGCTCCTCCTTGACGTTTATTTTCGCTATGCTTAAGCAGTGTAATATTATAATCGCCATGTAAATTATCGATAAATTTATCAATCACTTCATTCTGATTATCAGGTGAACAATCATCAACTACAATTATCTCAAACTCATTTGCAGGAAAATCCTGATTAACCAATGACTCAAGACATTTGGTAATAAATCCTTCTGATTTATAAGCCGGTATAATTATTGAGAACTTCATAGTTCATTAAGAAACTGACTGTAGTTTTTTTGCATATTGCTTATGGAAAGTTTTGACAACGCTTTCTCATGGGCATTGTTTTGCATTTTGCTACGGAAACTTACGTCAGAATTTAACTGTACGATCTTGTCTACGAATTGCTTAACATTGTCTTGTTCGAGCAAAAAACCGTCTTGCCCATTAGTAATCAGATTGTCTGTTATGCCTGGAAGGAGGGTTACAACAGGAATAGCACCACACATCATCGCCTCTGCAATAACCAACCCGAATGCATCGAGATGCGTTGGATAAAGAAAGATGTCAGCATTACTCATATATGAATAAACCGCCTGATGTGGAATAACTCCTGTCATTTCAACAATTCCGGCAGCAATTTCATTTGCGAATTGTTCTTTAAGCCAATCCGAGAGGAGTCCTCCACCGATAATGGTAAAATGCAAATCAACACCTTTAGCTATGAGCGTTTTTATTATTGTAGGCAGATTTTTAACGCCCTTATGCTCATAAATCACTCCGGCATAAACAATTTCAAGTTTCTTATTGTTTTTTAGGGGAAATTCCAACTCCTCTACACCATGTGAAATCACTTTCACTCGGTTAGAATACCTCTCCGAAGTATACTTGTTGAAATGATCTGCAATAGCCTGCGTAGGCGCAATCCATGCATCGACTTTCTTAGCGTTAATCGATCCGATGCGGTAAAAGTCATCAGTATCGCTATGTAAGATATGTACGACTTTAATTCCGGATGGTATTAACGGGAGAATATATTGAATGACACCATTATAATTGTTTACGATAATATCCGGCTTGATACTGCGTATCCATTGAACGGCACTCAGATATTTGAGAAATTTCCACTTAGAACCAAGTGATACTAAATGAATATTCGGTGAGATTTCGTCCAGTTCTTTTCGTTCGTATACAACCGATCCATCGTCGTGAGTTGTCATCACCCATATCTCGTTATCCGTTGCAAGAAGGCGGCAAAGGGTAAACACATAGCGGCTCAGTCCACTTCCGGGTGTAAGAGATGAAACGGTGATTAGGTAACGCATTTTAATTGATGGTATCTTTTGTTCGGTATTTAATAATTTTTGCAGGATTACCGGCTACAATCGCATTTTCAGGCACGTCTTTCACTACGACAGATCCGGCAGCAATAATTGCATTGTCACCAATATGTACATTACCGATACACGTGACATTTACACCAAAATCGACATTATTGCCAATCCAAGGTCGTTCATTATGTCTGTTTTTGCTCTTTACTCCGAATGTAGTTAACTGACGAATTCTACAGCCTTTCCCAATATGATTAACTGCTATACGAGTCATAAAGGCATGTTCATAATATATTGCCCCACCTTCAATGTCTTCGGAATCATCGGCAATACTTATTGACCAATCCGGTGGACAAAGTATATGTAGAAAATGAGAATGTGATTTTATACGAAAGAAGAACAGATTACGGAATTGTGGACAGAGGAATAACATTTTTGTAAGTAATGAAATTTTTGAGCCATTTTGATCCCATTCACGCTCTTCATTCCATCGTTTTATATCTGCATCAATTTTTGTTTTTTCAGATGAATAATAATATTTTATTATAAGTGGGAGATATAATATCCTGATAAATGCTAATTTAAGTTTAAGGATTTTACTCATAATATTGGTTTATCTTTGATTAAGTACTTAAATCCATTATATACTATGGACAATATGTTGGCTATTATTTGTTTATTTTGGCTATTCCTTTTAGAACTATTGTTTTTGCCTCGCTATATGCTTCCAGTTTAAACAAATGGCATAAGGAAAAGTATGTTGTGGGACAGATAATTAGGCATGTTACAAGGGCAAGCAATGGACTGTCAATAAAATGGGTGATAGTTAAGGCAACTATCATTTGTAGACTTGCTAAAATAAGATAAGGTAGGAAGTCCTTTATTTGCTCCCAAAATCCATAATGGAATAATTTATTTGTATAATAAGTATTCAAATAAAGAGCTATTAAAGAGTAGAAAGACATACTGCCTGTTAAAAAGTAAATATTACGTGAAAATGCAGCCAGTACTAAAATTAAAATTGCTATAATCTTTTTAATTACTTCAAGTCGTAGAACAAGATCTGAGCGTCCTTTAACCTTTAGGAGATTAAGGTTAATATCAATTATACCATCCCAAAGATAAGCAAGGGAAATTATTTGTAAAAGGGTGATTGTTGGTACCCACTCATTAGAAAGAAGCGACAAAATAAGCGGTTTTGCTACCCCTAATAGACCTAATACAAGTGGAAAGATAATAAAAGATGATACTTTAATGTATTTAGCATACATATTAAGTAATCGCGTGTCATCATCCTGAATTGAACTTAATATTGGATATGATACTCTCGAAAGAATGTTTACAATGTTTTGGCTGATGAGCCTTGTAAAACCACGTGCACGAGAGAAAAAACCTAACTCTGCTGCTGAAAACATTTTACCTACCACTAGCTCATAAGCATTAGTATATGCAGATGCAATCACACTTGACGCTAATAACTTTGATCCGAAAGAGAATAGCCTCTGAAAACTCTGTACGGAAAATGAGAATGTTGGTCGCCATTTAACAACAGTGAAATTTAATATTGTAGTTAATGTCGCGGAAGTGAGCTGTAATATTACCAGTGACCATACCCCAAGTCCAATACATGCACATCCAATTCCTGATAGGCCGGCAGCAATGGAAGAAATAATTGAAACCTTGGACTTAGATTTAAAATCTACCCGTATCGTTAATATAGTATTATTGATACCTCCGACTGCGCCAATTATTAGTGATAACGATAAAACTCTTAGAATTTTAATAAGTTCATTATGATTGTAGAATTCAGCAATATAAGGAGCTGTTACAAATAGTATTAAATAACATAATACAGCCATCCCAACGTTGATGATGAATACTGTGTCATAGTCTTCTGGGGATTTATCTTTTTTTTGGACTAAAGCAGATGCAAAACCTCCATCTATAAATACTTGAGCTATAGCCATGAATATGCCTAACATTCCAATTAGACCATAATCTCCAGGAACTAGAAGATTTGCAAGAATTATCGATAATACAAATTGAGCAATTTGTACCGAAAATTGCTCAATAAAACTCCATATGGTTCCTTTTACGGCTTTTTCTCTTATGTTTGTAGCCATTCAATTATTTATTTTCCAACCGAATTCGGAGAGAATATTCATATATATTCTTTTCCCAGGAGTCAGATCGTCATTAAAAGATAACATTTCTTTGTAGAATCGTTCTCGCTGTTCTTTTAACGGATCTTTCCCTCCCAACAGCACATTGTCAATAAATTGGATGATATCCTCTTGGTTAACCGCGTGATAATGCAAATCAATACAAGCATTGCCGAACTCATTACATTCATTGCGAACAGACTTAAAGTCTTTACTGGTGAACAGCACGGGTTTTGTTGTATACATATACTCTCCGATGAATGAACTGGAATCATGAATCATAGCATCGGATGTCGCAAAGAGAGTGGAGTATTCGCCTTCTTCCAATCCGGTATATCGACCAATTCTCCATTTCTCAAAGTACTCATCTGTCCGTTTTTTTCCCCATTCTGGGTGTTCGTACATCAATGTGCGGAGCTTGGGATGTGGCTTAAAAACAATTGATATTTTCCCATTATATTGGTCAGCTATTTCAAGCATAAAAGACGATAGCCATAGAAATGCTACTCTATTAAAAGCATGTCCCTCCATAATGGAATAATGAGGGGCCCAAATTATCTTCTTTGTGCTGTTTCCATATGTTTTCCATTCATAAAAGGAATTTTTATCCCTTACTTTTTCTGAGTTATTTTCTCCAACTACTACGATATTCTCTCCTCGGTTTACGGTATATTTTTTACATAATGTTTTATGGAGAGGAGTGGTTGAAAATATCTTCCAGGCTAAATTATGAAAATGAGTATTAATGAACAGTTCTCCTGCCGATGTATTTACTCCATATGGAGTATAGCATAATAACTTCTCTTTGTTAGATGTATATTCGAGTATTTGATCATATAGGCCTTCATATGGCATTGGGTAAAATATTAAATCATAATTTTTTTTATTGATCAATTTTTGTTGATCTTCATCATTGGAGTTATACTCAGAATATTTAAGTCCCTTTTTACTAAAATAATCTTTCAGTTGTTCTATTGATAGCTTCTTAGCTTGGTCAGAATATGAAGGGAATGGACAGATTATTATGTCTGTTTCAAATCTTTGATCCTTTGATAATAAATCTAAAATTTCCTCGTACTTCCATATAGATAGAGAGGAAACGATAAATAGCGCTTTAGCGCATCCTTTGGATTTAATTAATCTTATCCGATCCATTCTTTTCTCTTTGATTTCCGGTATATGATATCGATACCGGTATATCAAGGGATTTTTGATCCAACAAGGTAGGCTGTTAATTAATGCTCCACGAATTTTTCTTAGATTCATATACTATTTTCAGTATATTTGTATGTCCATTATTTGAGATCCTCTAAATAGTTTTCTTATTCAATAGATGACCCAAATCATATGGCCGATTAGATAGATGTTTTAATCTTATTTATACCCCAATTGTAAACCATATCTATAATTGGGGTAGGTACATTATTTTGGTGGGCTAGTTGACGAATATACCGCAGTCCATAAGGGAAATCCTCTGTAAAATAGCGGCTCTTAAAATCAGGTATCCATCCATTTTCAGTTTTAATCATTGGACTCGCTATTGTTCTAAACGCTTTGATGTTCCGGATTTTGTTAGTTAACGATGATGCATCAAAAGACTCATAATAGTCCAATAATGGAGGAATAACACCTTTGGGAATCTTGAGTATATCTAGTAATTCTTGGAATTCCATATCCATCTCAAGAATATATTTGGAAGACTCATCGGTCCAATCTGCGTAGAAAAGTGGAGAGTCCCTATAGACTTCTCCGTTATAGTCTTTCCATAAGGAATATAATCGGCCTGTATGAAGTATGGGATTGCTGTTCGTTAGAGATACTTCGTAAAAATTGTTTAGAAGTTTAATCGGGGTGTCAAATAGTTTCTCTAACTCATTTTTTAATGCTTCCGGGTTGGTGTAGTTTTCAATGCACAAATTAAGCGAGGATTTGTATCCAAGAAGTTCTCCAATCTGCCCGTATATCCTTTGACGAGCTATATATGGTACTCGCTGAAAACCGAATAAAGGAAAAAGATTCTCTAAAATTTTGTGAGCACTAAAAAAGAATCCGGTGCTAGATACAATCGATCCTACAATAGTATTCTTTATAAGAAAGGGTCTGATTTCTTCAAGCGTGTGTTCTATCATGAATCCGGGTAACGTGAACAGAATAAGTTCTGCTTGAGGAATTACTTCGCATGCCCTTGATGTTATGATGCCCAAATTCCCTTTATACGTGCGTCCAACAGAATCAATAACTTGAATACTGTGAGACCACTTATCTGGGTGACCTGTAAGAAGGTCAACTTTGTAGCCTTTATCAAGAAATACTCCGGCGCAAACCAACCCCAAACTACCACCGCCGCAGATACAGATTCTTTTGATTCCGTTCATCTTATGCGGCAAGTTTAAGCCCTCGAATATTTGGATATTGCTTATTTACTCTTCGGCATGGGGGGGGGTAATTTGCTGATTTATAAGCTGTTCTATCTTATATGCAAAATAGATGTCGTGAAGACCAAGTCCGATATTATATGCTATAATCCTCTGCTCATCATTATCCCGTCCGGGGATTTCATCAAGAACTACTCGGCTGAACTCGTTAAAATATCGGAATTCATTGAAATACTTGAATCCCGAAATTTGGGCGGTGTCATCTCCAAATATTTTGTCGAATATTTTATCACAATTTTGAAATCCTCGCGTATGCACTGGAACCAATAATACCCCAGGCTTGAATAATCCGAGATCTTCAACAATTAATCCGGGCGCTTGTGTAATCGCAGATACAATCACATCTGATCCTTTTATCAGTTCCTCCGTAGATTTCGAAATTTCGAAATTTACTTCGGGGTACTTTGCCGAAAGTTCTTCAATCGCCTTCTCTGCGTGATTCTTATAACGGAGTAATTTTACGGTTTTTCGTTCAGAAGAAGTGCTGTCTAAGAAACATTTAAGAGAAGCCATACCTGCACAACCTAATCCCATAAAGGCATAAACAGACGCATCAGATTTACGAAATGTCTTTATCGCCAGAGCTGCAGTTGCGCCGGTTCGCCATGATGTTATCCAATCACAGTTTATCAATGAAAGGAAATCACCGTTATTGCTGTCACATAGCATCATGTAACTTTTTACGGATGGATGAGATGAACTAAACCTTGATGCATTCTTACATCCAAAACGTCCATATTCCTGAGGAAGAAGACAGGGCATTGTCATGAAGAAATCAAGACTGCCAGGCATGTGGATAGCAGTTTTGGCAGGCATAATACTCTTGTATTTCAATTTTAAACCTTCTTCGGCCCATTTAACGCAGGTTGCCGGAGTTATATTTAGGGATAAAATTTCCTCATTTTCAATGATTCTCATAAATCATGTATTATTTAAAGAATTTTTAGAACTTCGAATAAGTAGCGATTATCTTCGCGGTTACGGATGGCGATGCGTACGTATTGTTTATCAGCTGGAAAGCCTTTTTTTGAAGAACAATCCTTGATTAGTAAATTGTAGTCAGTAAGAAGGCGTAAGGTTAGTTCATGAGATGTGAATCGGTCAGTGATTTCACACAAAAAGTAGTTGGCTTGTGAAGGAATAATTCTCAGAAATGGGATTGATTTGAGTTCTTTCTCGAATATTTCACGTTCCTCTCTAAATTTCTCACATGATTTCGCATAGTCCTTCTCGTATTTCCCATATATCTGCATATAGAATTCAGCAAATGAGTTGATGTTCCATATTGATACATCGCTCTTAATGCACTTAATGAAGTTTTCATCACTTGAAGCAAGTATACCTAATCTCAATCCCGGAACTCCGTAAGACTTAGATATGCTTTTAACTACACATAATGAGGGAAATTTCTCAAGGATTTCATTTGTAAGCAGAGTGTTGTTCAATCCCTTTTCCGAGAAATCCACAAACGACTCATCAATGACAAGCTTAATAGACATTTCCTGTGCCCATTCAGCTAATTTGAAAATTTCGGATTTAGAAATGAAATTTCCGGAGGGATTATCAGGATTGACAACAAGTAATGATGAGATTTCCTTGTCATTAAAATAATTCATAATATCGGAGGCAGTGTAGCTGAAATCCTCATTGTTTGGATGAAATATCTTAAGCCGATTTGTATCATGTCGGTTGGGATATTCCTCAAAAGTCGGATATATGACTCCTAAATTGCCCTTATGATTTTCCATGAGGCTTTTAATCAGTTCCGCAGCCCCATTCCCTACAACGACATATTTCTGCTTTATTCCGAAGTATTTTCCGGCCAAAAGAGAATTTACTCCCATCCCCGACGGATATTCTCTTAGAAGTGTTTCGAAATTTGCTTTCATCTCATCTATCATCCTTTTTTTAGGAAAATATGGATTGACAAGATAGCAAAAATCTTTAAGTTTCGGAAATCGCCAGTAACCACCGTAACTATTCTGAAGTTTTTTTAATTTCTCCTCCGGTGTAGCAAATATTGTTTCAGCAATACGAAGGTCTTGAACATCATCTATCTCGTACCAGTTAAGATCGTTAACAGGGAGCGCTTTTAATCCGCTTTTATCGATTAAAGTGATGACTCTAAGCACCTGCTCGTAATATTCATTTTCTCCAAGAACTTTGATGTAGGCATCCAAAAATGGCAAATAATGGTTGACAATAAACTCCTTACTGAATTTGTATATGTTTACCGTCTTATAGTATTTGTCTGTGTCGCTGTATCTGAAAGCAGCCTTCGGAATAAAACTGGTGATGTCAAGATCCTCATTGATACATACCATTGTTCCGTCCATCCATGTCTCATATTTTGATACAAGAGCAACGCTGTCATTTTCGCTGTTGATCGCGGCGCGAAGAACCTCATTTTCAAATATCAGATCGGACTCAAGTAGAAGTGTATCTTCCTCTGCCATGTATCCCCGTGCAAGCCAAAGAGAGTAGATATTATTGGTCTTGTCATATATAGGATTTTCTACATATTCGATCTCTTGGGAGGGATATTTTTTTGTAAGATAATTCTTGAGGTTTTGACCTTCGTATCCAATTACAATAACGATTCGAGATAAATTTAGATCGTTTAACTGTGAAAGCATTCGATCTATAAGTCTAACTCCATTTACTTCAAGCATACACTTGGTATTGTTAGCCGTAAACTCACCAAGTCGCCTACCCATACCAGCTGCTAATATTATTGCTTGCATATTTATTATATTTATTATATTCCGACATATCTATACTTGTCATGTATTACTGTATAGATATGTCGGCGGATATTATAACGAGTTATTTAGATAAGATAAGATAATTCCCTCAAAGGTTTTATTTTTTCTCCTTCTTTCCGTAGTAGCCGTATCCGTAACCGTAGCCATAGCCGTATCCGTAGCGGTAGCCGTGTGAGTAGCCGTATTTGTGGGTTTGGAGGGCGGTGCCGTTGAGGATGATGGCGATGTTGCGGTATTTTTTCTCATTGTAGATGAGTTCGAGTTCGGGGAGCATTTCACGCTCGAGAAGTCCGGCTCTTACAATGAAGATGGTGCGGTCAACGTGTGAGTTGATGATCTGTGTATCGGCTACAATTTCAATAGGCGGACAGTCAATGAGGATGTAGTCGAAATGCGGACGGAGTTCAGAGATTAATTCTGCAAATCTATTTGATTCAAGCAGTTCGGTGGGATTCGGTGGAACTGGACCGATGGGGAGAATATAAAGGCCGGGAGCTGCTGTATCGGGAACAATGAGTTTCATGATGTCGGTGCCGGGGGTGCTGAGGTAGTTCGACAGACCCTCTGCTGGGGAACCGACGTATGATGAGGTTGAACCGTGGCGCATATCGCCGTCGATTACAAGTACTTTCTTGCCTTTAAGTGCGATAGTTGCGCCGAGATTGACTGATATGAATGATTTACCGGATCCGGGGTTGAATGATGTCATTGCTATTACTTCGGCGCCGTCGGTTCCGCTCTTCATGAATTCGACATTTGTGCGAACAACACGGAATGCTTCATTGATGATGTCGCGAGCGCCTTCCTTGACTACAAGAGTCTTTCTCTCACCGCGTTTCGTGGCTACTGCAATAGTGCGATCTTCGGGAATTTCGCCTACAAACGGAAGAGTTAGATGTTCGATGTCTTTACGTCCACGGATCTTGGTGTTGTTTGTTTCCTTTATAAATGTTACGCCGAAGGGTATTACAAGACCGATCAGAAATGCCATGGCAAGAATGTTTCTCCGGTTCGGTGTGGGAGGTATTCCGGATGGTCCGGGACGGTTTACGATTCGGGTGTTGTAGGCGGTAAATGCTTGCGACAGTTCGTTTTCCTCGCGTTTCTGAAGGAGGAAAAGATAAAGAGACTCCTTGACTTTCTGCTGACGTTCTGTGGAAAGGAGATTTTTGGCCTGTGTGGGGTTTGAGGCAATGTTTGACATGGTCTGTGCTTCGATGCCATGTAGAGATTTGAGTTGTGTGTTCAGAGTAGTGATTTCGTTGTCGATTGTGCGGACGATTGCTGAACGCTGGGCATCGAGCTGTTCGTTGAGTTGAATGACGAGCGGATTCTTTTCGGAAGATTTTGCCGCGAGGTTGTTTCGCTGAAGAAGGGCATTATTATACTCATTTATGAGCGACATTATATTGCTGTTCTGCAATCCTGTGTTAGCGGGAAGGAGCTGATCGTTTGACCCATCAGATGTCATGTAAGAGCGGATGAAGCGAGCCATTGTCAACTGATTGTTCACTTCGTGAATCTTTTGCTGAGTCTGCTGGTTCTGGCTCATATACATTGTCGCAGCGGCATCAACATTCGGCACAAGGTTTGCACTTTTATATGATGAAATATCGGAATCTACGTTGCCGAGTTCTCCTTCGATGACACCCAGACGCTCATTGATGAAGTTAGAAGTCGAAACTGCAATCATGTTCTTGTCTCGAATCCAGTTTTCGTTATAAACGCTGATGAGAGTGCTGAGGAAATCGTCAGCTCGCTGTGGAGACTGGTCTGCGAAAGTCAGGGTCAGCACCGTACTCTTTTCATTAGACATTCCAACAGATAAGCGCGCATTATATGAATCAGTTGCAGCGCGAAGTGGCAATTTGTGGATTATCAATGAAACTGTCTGGCCTTTATGGTAGGTTTTTGTGGGAGTTGCGATAATTTTCCCGAGTGGGGTCGCTATTGAATCATTAAGGTTTCCGGTGAAGGTCTTTTTAAATGCTTTACCGTTTGACCCTTTAAGGTCGGAGATTGTAATCGTGCCTTTGTTGGATATATCCAGATTCATTGAAAATGAACCTTGATCGGGGTAATCGGCAATTTCAACCTTGACGGGCAAATCATAACCATAAGCTACCACGTCGTGGAATGTGCCGCTATGATAATATGATATGTCAAGTCCAAGACGTTTGACCACTTCTTCGGTCAGGTCCTTTGCCTTGAAGTTGGTGATTTCATTCTGGATATTTGCATTTGCTTGAAACAGCCCAAGCTTGGAAAAGTCTTCGGATCCGGTCGACTGTCCTTTCCGGTCATTTTTGATCATGACATCTGCCGACCTGCTGTAGACGTTCGGAGTCCGTAACAGGTAAACATAAGCTGCTCCAACACAGATAAAGACCGACAGAAGTATATACGGCCAGTGATGGAGGGTCATGAAGATTATATCAGACAGAGGGACAGAACTTGAAGCGTTTCCGGATTTTGCTCTGCTTGTTGTCGTTTTGATTTCAGCCATATTTTATTTCGAAAGTGTGATGATTAAGGTTGCTATTGTCATACCGAATGATCCCATCGAAATCCAAAACGATGGAGTGTAGGGCGTGTTTCCGTTCGGGGTCGTTTCGCGTTTTGCTTTGTCGTTGGGTTCAACGTAGATGAGATCTTCCTGCTGGAGATAAAATGCGGGCGAGGATGCAAGTTCCTGAGCGTTTAACAGATTAACGCGATATGCTTCCTGACGTCCGTCGCCGATGTTGCGCATGACAAGTATATTTTCACGCAAACCGTTCATGGTCAGGTCGCCGGCCATTGCTATTGCATCGATTATCGTCAGGTGGTCTTTGTTGAACTCATAGCGTCCGGGCGACTTTACCTCTCCGAGAATGGATATACCCGTATTGGCAAACTCTACGATGACGATCGGGTCCTTGACGAGATCTGCTTTCACGAGGTCGTCGGTGATTTTTTCAGCGATCTGCTCGCGGGTCAGGCCGGCAATATGAAGTTTCCCTAATACCGGGAAATTGATGTCACCCTGAGAGTCAACGGTGTAATATAACGTTTGGCCATTTCCGGATGAACTTGTTTGACCCGTTATTTTTGTTGATGATGTAGTAGCGGAAATACGATTCTGTGCAGTTACCAGATTAAACAGGCTGCTAAGACTGGGATCTTGTGTGCTGACAATTATTGAAAGCTTATCCTCCGGTTTCACCCGGATCTCAAACACCTTTTCAGCCTGAACTATCGAACCGGTATTGAGTTCAGGGAAGTACGTGATATTTTTGGGAGTTGAGCAGGAGCTTAACAGCAGGGCAGCTCCACAGATTGCTCCGACTATGGTCTTGATTTGCATCTGATGTCGGGATGTTTTTGTGATGTGATATATAATGGATTTGTTTATTTCTGAATCTCGAGGTTTATGGTGTCGATTGAGAGCTTGGCCGAACCGAGGAGGTCAATGCGGACAATCACCTCACTTTTCCCGTCGGCGGTCTGTATCACCTCGCCCTCCATTCCTTTAAGATTGCCTCGGATGACGGTCACTTTGTCATGAACCTTTATCGGTGTGTCTACGAAGTTTACCGGGATGTCAGTCTGCCCCAACATAAACCGCAGTGTGTCAATCTGTTTTTGCGGGATGGTGGCAAGGGGCTTGTTCAGGCCCTCGGCCGACGTTCCGGCCTTGTTTGTCATAAACCGTTTGATGAATGGGAGTGCAACCACACGGCGCCTTTCGGCTTCCGTACATTTTATGAATATCACGGCGGGAATGATGACCTTGTCCACTTTGGCCTTGCGTCCGTTTTTCCATACGCGCATCACTGTCTGTTTGGCCACGTATGTTTCATATCCCATCGCGTCGAGCCGGGGTTGTAATGCTTTCTCGGTGTTGTTGTTTACTATCGCTACAAACCACTTGCGATTTCCCACGCCTACGGCGTCGCCAACGTCACAAGACGCTGCCGCAACATCCTTATTATCAGCATCACTACACATTGAGGAATGAGGTCTATGGTCACACTCTCTTTCTTAGAGATACTTTTTCCGCCGCAAAGTTACAAAAAAAATTCTGAATCAACATCTTTGCGGATTCAAAAAATGGTGTAGCCGAATTAGTTTGGTTGAGGTTTGGCTGAGGTTTGGTCGACGTATGGTTGAGGTTTGGCTGGGGTTTGGCTGAGGTTTGGTCAACGTATGGCTGAGTTTTGGCTGAGGTTTGGTCGAAGTTTGGCTGAAAATTTTGGGTGAAAATCTGCCGAGAAACGGTTGTTCGTCTCTGAAATGGTTTGACTCGGGCCGGCGGGCCGGTTTGGCCGCCCTGTGGCTTCATTCTTTAATCCTCGCTCCGTGACTACGCCCGGCGGCTCCATCTTGAATCCTCGCTCCGTAACTACGCCCTGCGGCTCCACTCTTAATCCTCGCTCCGTGGCTACGCTCTGCGGCTCCATCTTGAATCTTCGACCCGTAACTACGGCCCCGGCGGATTCATTCGATTACTCCACCGTGTCGCCTGTGCCGGGAGTCTCGATACGCAACACGTCGTCGCAGTATGGGGTGATGGCCGACTGGTGATGCGCTATGATGATGACGGTTGAGTCGTGACAGCTGTGCGCCAGGCGGCTCATCAGTGTGGCAGCAGTCTCGGCATCGAGCGCACTGTTAAATTCATCGAGCAGAATTATTGACCCCGGTCGGAGCAGGGCGCGGGCTATTGCTATTCGTTGCGCCTGCCCTTCGCTCAGTCCTCCGCCCGCCTCATCGCATGATGTTTCGAGGCCGCCGGGGAGGTCAAACACAAAGTCGGCGGCAGCCGTGTGCAGGGCCTCGGCCAGTTCCGCGTCGGTGGCTTGCGGACGGGCAAGCAGCAGATTGTCACGCACGGAGCCGTGGAGCAGCGAGTTGCCCTGAGGCACGTAGACGAAATTACACATTGTCGCCGACGATATTTTCCTCGTTTCCCCGTCGCCGTAGATCTCAATGCTTCCGGAGTCCGGTTTCAGCAGCCCGAGCAGCAGTTTGATAAGAGTAGACTTCCCCGCTCCGGTCGACCCTACGATCATGGTCCGGCTTCCCGGCTTGAAGTCATGGCTGAAGTGCGACAGGATGTCGGCGCTGTCAGATTCATATTTAAACGACAGATCCTTCACCCTGATGCCCGCATGAGCTATCACTTCACATTGCTCCTCGTCGTCAGGCAGCCGGGTGTCAATCTCGCGCAGACGGTCCAGAGCCACCGATGCGGCTATGAAGGTGGGGACGTAGCCCGCTATTCCCGCAATCGGGTGCTGTATGCGGCTGACGAGCTGAATGAAGGCCGTCATCGTGCCGAATGTGATTATGCCCGCTTGCAGGCTGAATATGCTCCACCCGAAGGCGGTGAGATAACCGATTATGAATCCGAGTCTGACCATTGCTCCTCCGGCGGTCGACAGCCGGGCCTTCTCCCGGTTCGACGAGTCGAGTTTCTGTAGGATGGTGCCGAGCCGGTAGTCAAGTTCGTCTATACATTCAAGCGACTTCAATACCATCCTGTGCTTGAGGCCCTCCTGAATCGAAATCTGCATGTCGCTCTCAGCCTCGCGTATTTCAGCGGTCAGGCGGCGTTGACGGCGAAAATAGAGCTTGCTCGCCACCATACACACCGGCATAATCACGATCGGCGCCAGTGCGAGATAGGGGTTGAGCCATGCAAGGAATATGAATGCCCCCGTGAGCTGCAACATCATCACTATCAGCGACGGCACTTCTGACAGCGCGAAGGTGGCCACTGTGCGCACGTCGATGGTGAGACGGTTGAGCATGTCACCGCTGTGAAATCCCTGACGCCCGTTGACCGGCGGCAGTGCCATCAGCACATTGTAGAGCCGGCGGTTGATGCGGTTGGTCATGAGCATGGTGGAGCGGGTTTCGATATATTTCACCCACTGCGATATGGCTACATCGGTCAGAATACACACCACCATCAGTCCGAACCATCCTATCAGCGTCCCGGTGGTGGCGTGGGTCCGGCCCGTGGCGCAGTCAATGGCGGCCTTGCTGAGCCAGATGAAGGTCAGCGTCAGGCCCACCCTGACCGCGCCGAGCAGCGTCCTCACCACGGCGGTGGTGTGGAAGCCCTCGGTGAGGCGCCGGAGATAGTGGATGTAGGGGCGGAGTCGTTTCAGCATGGTCGTTATTTTCTTTGGGGGCTATGCCTTGCGGGGTTTCTGTTTCAGGCGGCGGAGCGCTCTGCTTGTCATGCGGTTCATCCCCGAAAAGAGCCGGCTGAAGAAGATGTGGGTGGCCTCGCGGGGTGCAACCGGAAAGAGTGTGATGAAATACTCCGTAAGGCTCCGGAGTTTGCCGAGTTTCACTTTCATGCTGTGGCCCTGTGTCATCATCCTGATGCCCGTGGCCGAATGATAGCCGAAGTTTCCGCTCATGATTATTTCTTCAAGCACTGTTTCCGATTTCCGCGCGTAGGTGGCGTCATAGAGCGGCATTTTGTCGGCAGCCACGCCGAGATAGTTCACCGCTATGTAGGCGAGCAGTTTCCATCCACGTGTCAGGCCGAAGCGGTCAATGTTCTCCATGAGGCGGGGAGTGTCAATTTCGTCGCTGTGGCAGGTGAAGATCATGGCCCAGTCACAAAGCTGCCGCAGCCCTATGCCGCCGGTGATCAGATGCTCCCAGGCGTGATAGAAGATATAGAGTGCATCGAAGTCGTAGGAGGGGAGGTTGACGGCTGTTCCGCCGAGGGTCAGTGTGCGTCGTCCGGGCGAGTGATCCAGTTCCTCCTCTATCCACTGCTGAAATGCCGGATCTTTTTTGGCGGAATAGTGTTGGGCGGCAATGCGGTGAAGCTCTATCTCCACGCCGTTCATGCCGAAAACGTAGTGCAGCTTCGATTGGTGGCTCAGTTCCGGGTCCTCGTTCAGGTGCTTTTTGCAGAGCATCATTGCTTTCCGATACTCGCGTTGACCTACGTAGAAGTCTATGTCGCCGCTCTGCCTCATCTGTGGCTTCCGGTAATAGCGCGCCACTCCCTGCCCCTTGAGCAACACTCCCTCTATGTCATGCTCCCGCAGGTAGCCCGTCAGTTTGCTCACCGTCTTGTCAAGAATCAGATTGGCCTGTATAAGCCCGAGGGCAAAGCGCATCATGCCGGCCCTGATCTCCTCCGTGGGGCGCAGATGTTCGGGGAGCAGCTGAATGCTCTCGATTATGGTCCCCGTCACTCCGTGCTTCTCCGCGAGTGCGCCGACGGCCTCCCAGTCTATACTCGCGGGGAGTTTGTGTTCGGGCAGGGGGGTGCCGTAGAGTCCCGACCTCAGCAGGCCGAAAAATAGGTTGATGAACGTTGAGTCACTGATGGCCATTGCAGCAGGTTTGCGGTTACTTCTCTATCAGTCCTTTTTCCTCCATCCGGTTCAGGATGTAGGCGGCATCCTCCCGAGCCACGGCTGATTCTATGCCGTAGGTGTCGACGAGGATTCGGGCGGCGTCAGCTGCGTCGAATTTTTTTCCTTTGAGTTCCTCCCACAGTGTCGCAGCCGATTGGTTCAGCGTGATTATCTTGCCGAAGTTGTCGGAGTTGTTGCCCTCGGCCAGAATCACGTTCTGACCCATTACGGTGCGCAGTGTGAAGCCTTTTTTTATTCTCATGTCCTTTAGTTTTGATTCCGGTTAAGTGATTCCACCCCTCTCATGCAGGTCAGGGCGGCGTCGGCGTCGGGGCGGCAGTGCATTTCGAAGCAGGGGGTTGTGGCTGCCAGACGCTCTATGGTGAGGTGGCGCATGTCACGTTGCTGATCGTCGAGCAGTGGGAGATAAAACACCGAGGCCGTCAGCGAGGCGTAGGCGTTGAGCGGGGCGAGGCGCCGCAGTTCGTTCTCCTTGCCGCGCACTATTCTGACGAAGGCCCCTATCGGCGCGGCCGCGTTGCGGTAGCAGTCGGTTTTGCCGCTCCACGGTGAGCCGTAGGCGGTCGGGGTGCCTGATTCGTCTATGCGTATCACCGGGTGGTCATCGTTGAGCAGTTCGGTGCCGGTGATGTGGTTGAGCCAGAGTCGGGAGTGTGTGCTTTTGCCGGTGCCGCTTTTGCCCTGAAAGAGATATGCCTTGCCGCCTGACGTCACGGCCGATGCGTGGATCAGCAGTGTGCCGTTGCCGGTGGTGGCGAGCATGTAGGCTATCATGATGGCGTGGCTCAGCAGATATGCCTCCGCGCCGGTGCTTAGGGGGGCTATGATGATTTCGGCCTTGTCAAGCGCGGATGCAATCTTCATCAGGAGTCGGGGCTGACGCTCGGTGACGAGTGCGAATTCCACCGCGAGCGTTCCGTCGGTCTGGCGTAGGGCGCGTGTGGTGATGCTGCCTATGCCGTCATATTCCGGGGCATAGACGGTTTCTCCTTCCGGCGCGGGGAGGGGCGCGGTTTTAATCTCGATTTCGAGCTTCGGCGCATCTCCGCCCCGGGTTTCAAATGGCCCGAAGCGGCGCATCAGTCCGTCGCGACCCGGCAGGGTGTCGGGGGCCGTGATGCTGAACGTGTTTCGTGCTACTGTAAACTGTTTTCTCATTTTCTTTCGCGGTGTTTCGGCCGCAGTTGGTTGCGGAGGGTGCAGAGGCGGTCGCGGAGGCGGTAATAGAGCTGACGGACGGGCCAGAGGGCGGTCCACACCCTGACGTAGCGGTGGTAGGCGGTGTCGGTGACTGAAAATTTCTTCGCTCCGATGGCATACCAGGGGCGGTAGCCTCCCGTGCGATGCACTTCCACCACCCGGCCTATGATGTCGGCTTGCCTGACGCTCTCGGTGCCGAAGCAGTTGTCGCCCCGGGTGACGTAGACCGGGCCATCGCCGTCCTGTCCGACTTCCACCACCCGGTGGACTATGTTTATCTCCCTGCCCGCGCGCGGCTGGGCAAACATGATCAGGTCGCCGACTTCCGGCGCCCCGTCGAGCGGCACCACAGCCACGCAGTGCCGTCCGCCCCAGATGAGCGGACGCATGCTCGAGCCTGTTGTCATCGACAGTCCGAAGCCGTTTCTTTCAATCTGCAATCGGTTGGCCGATGCGGTGTCCATCATGACGGGTCAGTAATTTAAAAAAGGGGTCGCGCCTGATTCGGACACGACCCCGTAAGAGTTTGTTAGGGGCGTTTTTTTAATTCCAATTTTCACCGCCGGTGTCTTCGCCGCCTATTTCAACACCTTCCTGGTCTATTTGTCCGCCATTTCCGTCGTCAATGGTCCTATGAGCGAGGAATGATCCTTCGAGAATCAGCTCCAGCTCCTCGAGATCGGGTCTTTCGTATTTCTTGTTCATATCTTTCCTATTATTGTTATTGTTGTCAACTTCTTGGTGCCGGTGCTTTTGGGTCGGCTGCAATTTGAGGAAGCAAAGTTATTGCTTTTATCTCTTATAACAAAATAATTTCAAAAAAGTTTTGCTTCCTATTGTTATCCTCGAGTTGACGGTTTCTGTTTTAGTTAATTCAGGAGGACGCTTCATCGCGGGAATCCGCATCCTCCTGATGATATATATTTATCGGAGTGGGTCAGCGATTATTTAACAACCACTTTCTTGCCCATCACGATGTAGAGACCGTTGGCTACGTTGACTGAAGTTGTGCCTTCAACCACGTTGGCTACAGCTGCAAGGCGACCGTCGAGTGCGTAAACCTCTACCTGACCGAGTTCGGTTTCAGATGTGATGATGATTTCGCCGTGACCGCCACGGATGTCAAGTGCAGCTGCGGTAGCTTCAACTTCGTCAATTCCGGTTACGATACCGTCAATGTTGATTTCCTTGCCCTGCTCGTCGCGGATACCGATGCGGCGGGGTGCGTTGCCGGTTGCGGATGCTTTGGTAGCGCTGCATATAACCATGCGGAATGAGGGGAAATTTGCACTTGCTGTTGCAGGCTGGAATTTGTCGCCTGAAAGACCATAAACCTTTTCTCCATTTGCTGCACCGAGAATTTCGTTGCGTGAACAGAATTTAAATGTTCCGTAGCTTGTGCTTCCATCGGTTTCTTTGCCCTTAACTTTCTGATCAGAAGGCGTTGCGGAAACGGGGATTGTTATATCCTCAAGATTCAGCTCAAAGTCGTTATTAGCCACAAGGAGCATAGGGGTGTTTGCTTCGATTTCGCCTGAAGCTGAAGTGAACCAGAAGTAATTGTCCTCCTCAGAATCGTATGTGCAGACGTAAGAAATATTCTCATTGAGATCAGCACTTACAGGGAAAGGCAGACATACGGTGTTGGAGCCTTTTGTGAATGTGCGGTTGTATGTTACGTTTTTAGCTTTGATCTCTTTGGGGCAGAAGAAAGCCTCACGGTCAGTGATCATTACATTATCGCACATGATGTTTCCGGCAGCATCGGGATAAATCACATTAGGTATTTTGGTGGTGAGGGTATTCATTGCCTCTACAAATACGTTTGCACCGAGAGTGATGCTTGTAGTTGCTCCGGTAAAAAACTTGTCATTGTTTATAATTACATATGAATTATCGGGAATAGTGTTCGGGCGGGCAGGATCGTAAACTTTGATCTTGTGAACGATTGTTTCATCTGACCGAGATGCAAGAGCGTTGGCAGCGAAGTCAATGCCGAAATAATCACGGGCAGCATAGCCAAGTGTGCTAAGAGTTGTGTAGGTGGTTCTTGTACCTTCATCGTCATAGTAACGGCCGGGGGTTGAGCCTGTACCGGTCCAAACGGCTACATCAGAAAATGTTCCGCTTGTTGAATTTTTTGCAAAAGAACCATTGATAGCGGCATTGTCAAGTACTCCGCTAAAAGTGTTGAAAAGGTCGATACCTGAAGGAATATTGATGATGTGACCTTCAGCATAGATTTCACCGCTATAGTTTTTGCCGACAGCTTCAGTAGCATTAATGTCGCCGGTAAGAGTTATAGATTGATAGCCGTCAAGGAGATCTTTAAGCGCGGTGTCGTTAGCAGCGGCCTGTGCTGCGTTCAATGCAGCCTGAGCAGTTTCTACATCTTTTTTAGCATTGTCAACAGCGGTTTGAGCTGTCTCTACAGCTTCGGCTGCTGCATTATAATTCGCTTGAGCGGTGTCAACCTCATCTTGAGCTTCGTCTACATCGGTTTGAGCGTTGGTTACAGCAGTCTTATATTGCTCTAATGACGCATCATTGGGTGCATCTGTAACGGCTTGCTCAAGGGTTTCGTAGGTAGCCTCAATGGTTGTATTTTCATTCTCAAGCTTCGTTTTTTCTGCTTCCGCCTTTTCGATAAGCTCAACATAACCATCTATTTGGTCCTTTTCAGGAAGGTCTTGTCCATTCTCATCTTTGTGGAGACCATTTATTTGGTTTGTCAAGGTTGTAATTTCATTTTCTACATTCCGAATTGAAGCTAAGGTAACTTGTGCTGCTGCATCATCTAAATATTCATCCGTTACAACAGTCGTAGTAGTAGTAAAATTTGGTTCCTTGCAAAGATCTTTTAGTGTAGCTACAGCAAGTTGAACAATGTATGATTTATTCCCCTGATAAGTATCTACGGTATAATACGCATCGTTCCCATTTTTTGCTGCAAATTCAGGTCCCATGTATAAACTTACATAAGTTACATCGCCGGCAGATGAAACTGTTAAAGTGGACCTAAATGTTTTGGGAGTTACCGGTTGCCAATTACCTTCAACAGTCGGCTTTGTACTGCTAAATGAGAGATATAATGTAGTTTCCTCATCTTCCTCATTAATATCTTTATAATAGTATATCTCAGGGGTTTCAGGCCTTGAAGCCGCCGATGTAGCATTATAACCTTTACTAAATTCAGTGGCGAGCTTATAGGCAGCCTTCAGCGAGGGAAGCGTATCTGTTACGTTATCAGTCTTTTTCTGTAAGCTGGGCGAGGCATTTAAAGTTCGAAGCTGATCTTGAAGTGTCTGAATTCTTTGCTCAGCTGTAGACTTAGAAGTTTCATAGCCTGCTATTTGAGAATCAAGTGTTCCGATTGTTTCTTCATTGGCGGCAACCGAAGCTTTTGCATCATCGAGTTTCTTTTGAGCAGCGTCGACTAATTTAGCTGTTGCAGTTTCAAGATTTTCCTTAGCCGTGTTAAGCGTAGTAGAATCATTTGCTAAGGCAGTTTTTGCGTTGTTTAAGGTAGTTTTAAGGTCGGGTAAAGCATCCTGTTTTTCTTTTAAGGTTGCTTCAGCTGTCTGAAGGGTGTCCTTTTCATTCTGTAGATTGATGCGAACCTGAGCGTCATCGGGAACAACACCGGTGGCCGATGTAGGCGGGTTTTTGAGATCGTTGACAAATTGAGACCATGACATTGTGGTTCCATTACCCAATGTCACAGATTCGGTTGTCTCCCCCTGAGCGAACGCGGAGGTGCTGCCGGAAAGAAGCAGCGCGGAGAGCGTGAATTTGAACAAATTTTTGAAATTCATAGCGAATAATTGATATTTATTTGTTTGTTAATTTTCTAAGCTGTGTGAGTTAAATGTTTAAAAATACTGAATTTCAGCTTGTAACGTTTTACAAACCGAATTTTCGCGCAAAGTTACGTCGCTTTCCCCAAATTTCCAAATAATTTTAATTAAAACATTTAGCAGTATTAATAATTTAATATTTTAACAGTATTGGAATTAACAACCATCCATCAATGAAACACCTCCCCGGCGCCTCCCCGAGGATTTTTGATTCACGTTGTTCAGTAGGGGCGCGCCTCCCACCGTGAATGGTGCGCGAATCATGTCCCGGCGCGGATCATATTCCGCGCCAAGAATCCCGAACTTTATTCCTTCGCCGTAAAGCAGATCAAAAGCACCTCCGCCTTGATGGGCGAGGATGCTTTTGGACTCTACAGAGGATGACATTTCGATTTTTTTGAAAAAATGTCTGAAATATTTTGCTAAATAAAAATAAAGCATTATATTTGCAATGTAATTCAAAAAACGAGTGAATAATGAAATATAAAGAATTACACAAGATGCTCAGTAAGGCCGGATGCTGGGACACGGGTCGACAACGAAATGGTCATCCGTTATGGTACTCACCAATAACCGGAAACTACTTCAAGACAAGTAACCACGGCTCCGAGGAAGTCAAGACCGGTACACTCAAGGCCATTCTTCGAGACGCCGGGCTAAAATAAAGGAATGAGCAATCGCCCCATACCTTTATTGCTAATTAAATATAAAAACAATAATGTAACCTATGATGAGAACTATAAGAGTATTTATTGAACGCGGGAAAGATGGCTCATACGGAGCTTATATGCCTGATGATAATAATCTCGGCTGGGGTGTCCATGGCGATGGAGCTACTGCCGGTGAAGCGATAGCAGAGTTTATGTCGGAGTATGAGGATATGAAAGCTTTCTTCAAGGAGGAAGGTAAACCATTTGAGGAAGTAAATTTCGCTTTCTCCTATGATGTGCCTTCATTCCTGGTGTATTATGCTGATCTTATTTCTTATAGAGGTCTGGCAAAGCTCACGGGTGTTTCAGCAGCTCAGCTCTCGCAATATATTTCGGGCTACCGTAATCCGTCGGCAAAGACTACGCAGAAAATTCAGGCCGCTCTTCATAGCTTCGGTCAGGAATTGTGTCAAGTTACACTCGTTTGAATTACACCTTTTACATTGTTCGCTTGACATGCATCCTCGCCCATCTCGGCGGGGGTGGTGTTGATGTAGGATTTGCTTAAATTTGTGACATAAACACCTCATTTGCCTACACAGTCCGCGTCCCGATCTATCGTGGCCACATCGCCAGCCCCGCCGTGTCAGCGGGGATGGTTTGTGATTTGAAAATTTTGAGGTTATAAAATAATTACCTATTTTTGTGGGTGTAATTTTTAATAGAAATACCAATGCCAACAATCTTCAAATTATTCGGATTTATATTTATGTTTTATGCCAATGACCATGAGCCGATTCATGTGCATGTGGTTAAAGGAAAGCAAAAAGCTAAGTTTTCGATTTTTCCCGTTACGCTTATTGAAAATAACGGACTAAAAAAGTCGGAGTTGAAAATGGTGGAAGCAATTATCGAAGAAAATGAGGAAATAATTGCAGAGCATTGGAATAAATTCTTTAATCAATCCAAATAATGCCATGACACATGATGATATAGATAATGTATGGCTAACGGATAGTGCCGTATGGATACGTACGGTAGACGGTTGTGAGGCTTGTGAGGAATTTGTCTTACTGCCACGACTTAGATTGGCCTCAAGGGAACAGCGTGAAAATTATGAGCTTAATCATTTTGGCATACGTTGGCCCGAGTTAGATGAGGATTTGAGTTATGAAGGTTTTTTTTATGAGAAGTCTTATAACAGACTTTATCGCATTTTCATGAGTCATCCCGAACTGAATGCTTCTGCTATTGCCCGCAGATTGGGGATGACGCAAAGTCTGTTGGCACAATATATATCCGGCACCAAAAAGCCATCGAAGGAGAGGGAAGCAATGATAGTGAATGAATTGCACAAGATCGGAGTTGAATTGCAAACGATTGATATATAATAGATTATTTGCGTGGGCGCCCGTGCAAGTGTCAATTCAATCCCGCCGTGTCCGCGGGGATGGGGGTGGTCGGGGTGCAAAAAAATGCTTGCAGACCGAGTGGTTGCAAGCATTTTTGGTGATTGGTCGGGGTGGCGGGATTCGAACTCGCGACCCCCTGCTCCCAAAGCAGGTGCGCTAACCGGGCTGCGCTACGCCCCGAATCGGATTCGGTCACGGAAGGGTTCCGCGTTTTTCCGTCGGCAAAATTAAGAAATAATTTTTATTTGACAAAATAAAAAATCACATTCGCGCGTCATTCGCAAGCCAATTCCGCACCATTCGCGCATGATTCCCCGCACCATTAACCGCCGAACATGATTCGCGCCCCTACTGATGATTCCCTGCATCGTTTGCCGGCGATTTATTCTTTTGGGTGGGGGTGGCGGAGGATGCGGCGGCGCAGGCGGTCAATGTGGCGGGTGATTTCCATGATTCTAACCCAAAGACGGCTCGGGGGCGTGACGGTGTCGGTCAGCATGCCTTCGGCAATGGTCATAGGTACTTCCTGACCGAATTGTCCGGGGTAGATGATGATGAGATTGTTGCGCGAGAAGTATTTGTGGAGGAAATCGGGGAGTGAATCCATGTCGGTGTGAAACGAAACGGAACTGCGGCGGGCGCTGATGATGATGAAGAGGTCGTCGTCAAGAACGTTGCGCGAGAGGATGACGAAGTCGTCGTAGGTTTCCATGCGTTCAAACTCGGTGCGGATTTCGATGCGGGCGCTGTGAAGGACGGCGAGGATCATCTTGCGCGTATCATCGTTGCACTGGAATATGACGCGGCAGCCGAGTTGCCGACCGAGATTGCCTATGGCTTCAACCCAACGCCTGAAACCGCTCTCATACTGCGAGTTGGGCGGGGCAGCCACCACGATGCGGGTGACGGTGTTGATGGGGATGAAGCAGCGGGTTATGACCACCATGCGGTCAGTGGCTTTGAGAAGCTGCTCGATTTTATCGCCCATGAATGTGTCGATGACCCCGCGGCGGCGGTGCAGCCCTATGATCACCTCGGTGATGTCGCGTTCGGCCATGGTGTTGGTCACTCCGGTGATGAAATTCAGGTCATAGCGTTCGATGGGGGTCAGTTCGCTCTCAACGGCTGCGGCAGCCTTCTCGGCGGTTTCGAGTGAGAGCCGCCCCACCTCGCGCGAGGCAGCTGAATTGTCGGTGCGGACATGGAGGGCGAAAATGTCAGATGGAAGTTCGGCCGACTGCGGTCGCGAGAGGATGGCGAGGTCGACCATACCGGCAGCCGTGAGCGGGTTTGACACCGTCACGAGTGTGCGTATTCCGGGTCGCTCCCCGGTGGCGGTATCGGTGTCCTCGGCCCGCTCGAGAATCATCATTCTCATGCGCGAAGCCGCCTTTTCGGAGCCGAGCGATGAGACGGTGCATGTGACCAGAATCATTATTACCGTGCCGTTGAGAATCTCGACGCTGAAGAGATTCATGCCGTAGCCTATGGTCACAACGGCGAGGGCAACGGCGGTGTGAGCGTTGCTGAGCTGATACATGAGCGAACGGTCAAGAGAGGTCATTCGGAATGTGCGCTGTGTGGCAAAGGCCGCAAGCCATTTGGTGGCCATGGCGACGGCACTCATCACTGCCGCCACATATATAGTGGTCCATCCTGCAAACACAACGTTAAGGTCAATCAACATGCCGACCCCGATGAGGAAGTAGGGGATAAAAATGGCATTGCCGACAAACTCAAGCCGCCCCATGAGGGTGGAGCGCCCCGGGATGTAGCGGTTGAGGACCAGTCCGGCAAAGAATGCGCCAAACACCCCTTCGAGTCCGATCCACTTGGCAGTGGCGGCGGCGAGAAAGACCATCACGAGGGTGTAGACAAACTGCGGGATGGTTTCGTGGTAACTCTTGAAAAACCACCGCGTTATGCGCGGATAAAGATAGACCACCGCCATGCAGAACGCTATCAGCGCCCCGAGCAGCGGCAGCAGTGAGCCGAGCGAACCGTCGCGATATACACCCAGAACCCCCGCAAGCACGATGAGCGAGCCGAGGACGGTGACGATGGTGCCGGCTATGGCGATGACTACGGCGGGAGATTTTGTAAGCCCGAAACGCGACACGATGGGGTAGGCGATGAGAGTGTGGGCGGCAAACATCGAAGCCAGGAGCATGGCTGTCAGTGTGTCGACACGGAAAAACAGCATGGCGCAGACCGCACCGAGAATGAGGGGGATGAGGAATGTGTAAGCACCGAAAATCAGACCTTTAGAGAGGTTCTTCTTCAGGTGATACATGTCGATTTCTATTCCGGCCAGAAACATGAGGTAGAGGATGCCAACCTCGCCGAACACCTCAAAACTCATGTCGCGCGCCAGCAGATTGAAGCCGTGAGGTCCCACAGCCACGCCGGCGATGATAAGCCCGATGACGTTAGGAATCTTCAGTCGTCCGAGCAGCATGGGCGTCAGAAGAATGATGGCCATTACTGTCAGAAAAATCGGGACCGGCTGTGAAATCAGAGGCATGTGTGGGCGTGAGGTTATAGTTTGCGGATGGTTTTTACGGCAAGCACGAGGGCGCGGCGGGTGGCGGCGTCGATCACTCGATCACGGTCACCCGGAAAGCGGAACGTGGCGGTGAACGTAGGAAGCCCTTTTGCAGCCACGGCTATGCAGACCGTTCCGACCGGTTTTTCGGGAGTACCCCCTCCGGGTCCGGCAATGCCGCTTGTGGCTACTGCCAGATCGACACCGAGCGCACGGCAAGCCCCCTCGGCCATCATGGCCGCCACAGGCTCACTCACCGCGCCAAGCGAGGCGATGAGTTTCGGGTCGACACTGAGCAGACCGGCCTTGACGCTGTTGCTGTAGGGCACCACCGCCCCTTCAAACACGTCGGAGGCACCGGCCACGGCAGTGATGTGATGAGAAATATTGCCCCCCGTGCAGCTCTCGGCAGTAGCAATTTTCAGTCCACGCTCACGGGCGAGCGATATGAGGGCCTCGGCGGGAGTGACGTCGGCGGTGGCAATCACAGCGTCGCCAAGCATATCGGCAAGCCGGCGCGCATACGCATCGACTTCGGCGCGGATAAACTCCCGGTCGGGGTGGTGGCCGTCAATCCGGAGCCTTATCAGACCCGCTTTGGGGAGATAGGCGAGATGGAGATAGTCAGGAAGCGAATCCTCGAACCCGGCAATGAATTCGGCCAAAGCACTCTCGGTGAAGTCGCTCACAAGGAGGGTGGAGTGAGCTATGGCGGTATCGGTGTGGAACCGCTCAAGCAACTGAGGAAACACACTCTCTCGCCAGATGGTGCGGGTTTCATGCGGCACCCCCGGCATGGCGACGAGAATCTTTCCGTCGGGCCGCTCAAACCACATCACGGGAGCTGTCCCGACCCGGTTTTGAATCACGCGGCAAGAGTCGGGGACAAGAGCCTGCGAGGCGGTAAGACGGTTCATCTGAAATCCCCGCCGACCGAAAATCTCAAGCACGTTGGCCATGACCTCGGCATTTTCCACGAGTTTCCCGCCGAAATAGTCACACATCACCTGTTTGGTCATGTCATCCTTTGTCGGCCCGAGTCCGCCGGTGGTGATGACGACTGATGACAACTCAAAAGCGCGGTCAATGGCCCGGCGGATGTCAGCCGGATTGTCGTCAACCACCTGCACGTCGTTCAACTCCCATCCGTAGGGCGCAATATAGCGGGCAATGTCACCGGAATTCGTGTCGGTGACCTGCCCGATGAGCAGTTCGGTCCCGATTGCAATGAATGATATTTTCATGATACGTTCAGATGGAAACGCGCGCATACGGCACTTCGTCGTAGCGGCAGAATTGCTTGTCGAGATACTTGTAATAACCCGCAATGGCCACCATGGCGGCATTGTCGGTGGTGAAGGCCCGCTCGGGTATGAAAGCCGTCAGTCGCCGCCGACGGCAATAATCGGACACAGCTTCTCTCACTCCGGAGTTGGCCGAGACCCCTCCGCCTATCGCCACGGTTTTGACGCCCGTCTGCCTGACGGCCTTGTCGAGCTTGTCCATGAGTATGGCTATTATGGTGTGTTGGAGCGAAGCGGCAAGATCAGCCTTGTGATGCTCTATGAAGTCAGGGTCAGACTTGAGCGAATCGCGCAGCGTGTAGAGAAACGACGTCTTTAGACCGCTGAAACTGTAATCGAGGCCCGGAATATGTGGCCGTGCAAACCTGAACGCCTCGGGATTGCCCTCGGCGGCAAGGCGGTCAATGTGCGGGCCGCCGGGATAGGGGAGGCCCATCACTTTGGCGCACTTGTCAAAGGCTTCGCCTGCGGCATCGTCAATGGTGTGGCCGAGAATTTCCATGTCGTTGTAGTTCCGGACAAGGATTATCTGACTGTTACCACCTGATACAAGCAGACAGAGAAACGGATATTCAGGCACTGTGTCGGTGTCGGCGCGGCGGATGAAGTGGGCCAGGACATGACCGTGGAGGTGATTGACATCGACCATCGGAATCCGCAGTCCAAGCGACAGCCCTTTGGCAAAGGAGGTCCCGACAAGGAGCGAGCCGAGCAGCCCCGGTCCGCGGGTGAATGCAATGGCCGAAAGGTCGTGACGGTTAACTCCCGCGCGCTTCAGAGCCGTGTCAACCACCGGGACAATGTTCTGCTGATGAGCGCGCGAGGCCAGTTCAGGCACCACGCCGCCAAACTCCTCGTGTACTTTCTGCGAAGCTATAACATTACTAAGCAGAATGCCGTCGCGGATTACGGCTGCGGAAGTGTCGTCGCATGACGATTCGATTCCTAATATTGTTATTGACATGGCTGTTAACGGAAATTATAAGTTATGGTGCCGTGTTGGGCGGCGGGAGCATTTTCATCTACTGAAAACTGTGAGCGCATGGCTGCTCGGACGCAATGGTCGCGTGTGGCGGCATTGGCGGCAGCCGAACCGGTTCCGGACTTGTATTGTGCAGATGTCACCTGCCCCTTGCGGTTGACGGTGACGCTTACGGTAACAGAGCCGAGCGGACCGCGCGGAGGTTGCTCGTAGTGCGATAGGGTTCGTCCGTTGAGTGAATAGCCCGGAGTCCCTGATGCGGCACCCGAATCGGAGTTTCCGTCAGGTTGTCCCGCTTTGCCGCTGCCGGAGCCACCCGTTCCGCTGAAATCAGCCTTGCGCAAGCGGTCATTTATAGCTTTGCGCTGCTCGGCTTCGCGTCGAGCTTTCTCAGCCGCTTCTTTTTCAGCTTTGGAGGGTCCTGTTTTTTCAGGTAGCGGTTTCTTTTCGGATTTAGCCGGCGACGGACGGTCGGAGGTCATGACGGGAGCCGGATCAGCCGGAGAACCGGAGTTTTCGGGAGCAGGACTTTCGGGGGCCGGATTTGCCGTGGCATCGTCGGCAGCCGGAGCGGGAGAGTCGTCGGCTGCATCAAGGTCAAGCGGATTGTCACCGATCATCACATATTCACCTCCGAAAAGCATTTCGGCTGAGTCGACCGGCGGCCACTCGCGTTCCGGCTCTGACACCGGAGGATATGTGAGGCATACGGTGAGCAGCAGAATGAGCAGCAGCACGTGAAACACCAACGTCGCGGCCACTCCCCAAAACTTTGATTTACGATCCTGTGTCATCATTCGGATTCAGCCGGGACTTCCGGCATGGCTGATGCGGGAGCAGGCTTTGTGGCCAGCACCATCTTAAGGTTATTTCGGGCGCCGAGGTCAAGTACCTCTACGATTTTTCCGTATGGCACAGATTCATCGGCATATACGGCGATGTATTCCTCGGGTGCTTTAGTGGCTGAGATTTGCAGAAAAGCAAGCAGACTCTCCGGGTTGACAGCCTGCGGCTCCTCTGACTCAAATGAGGCGTAGATCTGCCCTGACTCGTCGATGTAGACTTTGGTGACAGGTTTGATGGCAGTCTGTTTTGAACTTTCAGGCAGATTAATCTCAAGTGCGGTCGGGAACACGAAGGTTGAGGTGACCATGAAAAAAATCAGCAGCAGGAAGATGACATCGGTCATTGATGCCATCGAAAACACTGCCATCATATTGTTTTGTCGTTTGAGCGCCATGATCAGTTAGCCGGTTCGTTAAGAAGATCCATGAACTCCATAGTCTTGGCTTCGAGCTTGTTCATCACACCGTTGACCCGTGCCACAAGATAGTTGTAGGCAAACAGAGCTATGATACCCACGATAAGACCGGCTACGGTAGTGACGAGAGCCGCATAAATGCCGTCGGCAAGGACACTGATATTGGCCGTGTTGCCTGCCGAGGCGAGGTTGAAGAATGCCTGCACCATACCTATTACGGTGCCGAGAAATCCGAGCATCGGCGCACCGGCGGCGGTGGTTGCGAGCCAAGCCAGACCTTTCTCGAGATTTGACACCTCAAGGTTTCCGGTGTTTTCTATAGCCACAAGAACGTCGTTCATCGGACGTCCGATTCGACTGATGCCCTTGTCAATGAGCCGGGCATAAGGAGTAGCGGTTTTCTGACACAGATTCCGGGCCGATTCGATCTCGCCCTCATGGATATAATCGCGAATGCGGTCCATAAACGAGTCATCCTCACGGGCTGCGCGGTGAAGCACGATGGCGCGTTCGATGAGGATATATATACTGATGACCGACAGGATGGCCAGTGCAATCATAATGTATCCGCCGCGGAGCATGAGATCCCATACAGGGAGAGTAAGCTCGGCTGCGGGAGCGGCAGCATCGGGCAGGGAAGTCAGTGATTCAGAGGTGATGACCGTGTCGACCGCTTCGATGAGTGTGTCGGTGGCCGGGGCGATTGTAAGAAGTGACATGGATGGTGATTGGTGTTAAGAAATCGTTTGAATCAGATTATTTAAGACACTGCTTGTAACGGGCTATGGTTTCACGCAAACCCAGATAGAGCGCGTCGCAGATGAGGGCATGACCGATCGACACTTCGCTCAGATAAGGGATGTTACGATGGAAATACTCAAGATTGGCAAGGTTGAGGTCGTGGCCGGCATTGACTCCGAGTCCGGCTTTGTGGGCGGCCTCCGAAGCCCGGACAAACGGCTCTATGGCTGCGGCGGGATTGTCGGGATAGAGGTCGGCATAAGGCTTTGTGTAGAGTTCCACACGGTCGGTGCCTGTGCGGGCAGCATCGGAAATGTTGGCAATGTCAGTGCCGACAAAAATAGATGTGCGGATTCTTGCCTGACGAAATTGCTCCACCACGCGGCTCAGGAAATCGAAATTCGGCGCCACATCCCACCCGGCGTTTGATGTCAGGGCATCGGGCGCATCAGGGACAAGCGTGACCTGAGTGGGCTTGACGGCAAGCACGAGATTTATGAAGTCATCGGAGGGATAGCCTTCAATGTTGAATTCGGTGGCAATTCGGCTACGGAGGTCAAACACGTCGGCGCGGCGAACGTGGCGCTCGTCGGGGCGGGGATGAACCGTGATACCGTCGGCGCCGTAGCACTCGATGTCAAGTGCGGTCTTGACAAGGTCGGGTACATTTTCATCGCGCGCGTTGCGTAAGGTGGCTATTTTATTGATATTTACGCTTAGAGTGGTCATTATTTACCTTTATTACACTTTGTCGGACAAAAAAATAGTTGTAAATTTGTAACTGCAAATTTACGAAATTAAAATAAGATGTTCAACTTTTCCACCACCGAAAGTTGACAGCCGAGTCATGAGTCACGAAACATTACAGACACAACAGCCGGGCGTGACGCCTTATCCGGGCGACATGCTGCGGCTATTTCCGGCCGTTGCCGACTGGAGCGCACTCATAGTGGAGTGTGACGGTGCTGACTACAGTGCCTCACGTGTGGCTCGGGCGGTGGAGGATTGTGATGCCCACCTGCTTAACCTCAATGTCACAGCGGTAGGCTCTCTGCATGGACATACGGTGGTTGAAATCCGCACGGATCACCGAAATCCAGAGAGCATAGCCCGTTCGCTTGAGCGCTATGGCTATCGGGTGACAGCCATGACATCGTCTGAGGCAGGTTCCGATGGTGATGATGCAGCCGATGACACTGCTCGCCGCCGTCTGGGCGAATTGTTGCGCTATCTTGAAATTTAGTAACCGTCATCTTACCGACACCGAGTATGAAAATTGCATTTATCGGAAAAAGACGCCAGTCGCCGCGCGACGTTGTTCTCCTTAACAACTTCATGTCGATTCTTGCGGAGCGTGGTGCGGAGATTTCAGTGGAGAGTCGCCTGGTTAACACCATGCTTGAATTCGGACCCCTCGCGGTCAGTCACATTGAAGAATTCCAGGCCGATGATTTCGAAGCCGATATGGTGATAAGTATCGGTGGCGACGGCACGTTGCTCAGGAGTGCATCGGCGGTGGCGCTGAAAGAGATTCCGGTTTTGGGAATCAACACCGGTCACCTCGGTTTCCTGGCCGACGAGTCGCTTGACCGGGTCAGCGAACTTGCTGAGATGCTGTTGGCGTGTCGGTTTGAAATAGAGA